>PMWW01000090.1 GCA_003165795.1 Acidobacteriaceae bacterium | reverse complement strand
GATGGTTGTCCCTACCGTGATCGCCAATTTCACTTGACCCAGCGTCTCCACCCGGCTCAGAATTGCAGGCAAAGCTCCGAGGAGCGTAAATCGTATGGCTCAAGGGGTTGACGTGGGTTCTGTAAGGATTCTCTCGTCGACGATTGGTGTGCAACTTGCCTTTCTCGTTCTTTTTCTCCTGACTGGCTCCGCGATTTCAGCCCACGGCCAGTATCAATATCAGGAGCTTCACGATTTTGGGACGCCGGTCGGGCTATCTGGACCCATCCTGGACAGCTCGGGAAATTTGTACGCTACGACCTCGTTAACGGACGAAGTGTTTGAGCTGGTGATGCCAGGGGATGCCTTGCAGGTGCTTTACACCTTTCAAGGTCCGCCCGATGGTCAAGAACCTCGGGCGCCGTTGGTATTTGACCGCGCCGGCAATCTATACGGGACCACGCTTCGGGGCGGTGCATATAACGCAGGCACAGTATTCATGCTGAGTCCATCTTCGGGAGGCCAGTGGCGGGAGAGGGTGCTGTATTCCTTTACTGGCGGAGCTGACGGTGGCCAACCGCAGGCGGCGGTGCTTCTGGACAACGCCGGTCACCTCTATGGAACCACGACTGCCGGAGGGCGATATGGTCAGGGAGTAGTCTATCGGCTCAACATCGCCGCTTTCCCAGCGGCCGTCGTTCTGCACTCTTTCGGTGCTACCGGCACGGTCGTGGCCGACACTTCCGGAAATCTTTATGGCGCGACTTATGCGGGTGGCGCTCATGGTGAAGGCACCGTCTACAAGCTTAGTCCCCTACAGGCGAGCTTTGGTTGGGCAGAAACCATCCTTTACTCGTTCACCGGTGGGGACGATGGCGGCAATCCGCTCGGAGGTGTGGTGTTTGGACCCGGCGGTAATCTTTTCGGTGCAGCGGTGGGAGGCGGAGATGGATGTATCGGCGGGTGCGGTGCAATTTTCGAATTAACGCCGCAGCCCGGCGGCAACTGGAGCGAGAGTGTAGCTTATGCGTTTACCGGCGCAACCGGAGCTAACCCTGTCGGCCCAGTAACCTTCAATTCCGCAGGCCATCTGTTTGGCGTCACGACTTTCAAAGGCGCATACGGCACTGGTAATGTCTTTGAACTGACGCCTACCTCTGACGGTCAGTGGACCGAGACCACCCTCTACTCGTTCAACGACATACTATTCTTGACGTCCAATGGAGGTTTGGTCCTGGATGGCGACGGAAATCTCTATGGGACATATAACTCTGACGATCCCGCCGCCGTTTACGAGCTAATCGCACCTTAGCCGGACGCCGATTGTTGGCGAAAACAGGCGATAGCGTAAACAACGCCCCATCAGCAGTCAATGAGTGCAATGGGGATTTCGCGACAGTAATTGCATCGTTCCGATTTACTCTCGTCAGGATGCTCAACAACGGCCTCGCACATGCGGCGGCGTGTGCGAATCAGATTCTTGAGCGCACGCCTAACTCGCTAGCTACATTCCCTTCTGGATCCATCACTGACAAATAAGGTGCAGATGTGGCACCATTCCGCCGTCGGACCCTTTGGGGCTGCCGTCCGAAATAGACAACAGGAGGCAAGCACATGAACAGCCGGTCATTATGGAGTCCCAGAGTTCGAACTATCGCGATCGGATTGCTGCTGGCGCTTGTGTTTGCCGCACTTGTCACAGTGGCGCAGGCGCAGACCTATGCCGTCATTCATAACTTCTCAGGCGGCGGCGACGGCGGAAACCCCCACGTCGGCTTGACGATGGATGCGGCGGGAAATTTCTACGGAACAACATACAATGGCGGCAACCAGACGTGTAGCGGAGGCTGCGGCATAGTCTTCAGGCTAGCCCGTTCGGGCTCTAGCTGGGTCTTGAACCCTATTTACAGCTTTGCCGGGGGCCGCGATGGCGCGCACCCCTACTCGAGAGTGGCCATTGCCAGGGACGGAACTCTATACGGAACTACCTATCAAGGAGGAACGGGTTGTGCTGGAGCCGGCTGCGGTACGGTTTTTCATCTGACGCCCTCGCCAACCGCGCCTCGAACGGCACTCGCCTCCTGGAATGAAGAGGTCCTATATCGGTTCACTGGCGAAGAGGATGGGGCGAATCCTCAGGGTGACCTCGCACTCGACCAAGCAGGAAACATTTACGGTACCACCCTGCTTGGCGGTAGCACGTCATGCTCCTATGGAGGTTGCGGCGTGATCTATGAGCTGAGACCTTCAGGCCGCGCCTGGACACAGACCGTTCTTTATTCACCGCAGCTGGATAGTTCCGGATATACTCCGACCGGCGGGGTCATACTCGACCGCTCCGGGAACCTTTACGGCGTGTTCGGAGCGGGCGGTCAATACCTGTCGGGTGCGGTTTACGAGTTGTCGCCACCGGGCTCGAACTGGACGGAGCAGACAATCTATCTATTCACTAGCTCATACGACGGAGGCAGGCCGGTAGGAGGCCTGATCTTCGATTCGACCGGCAATCTCTACGGAACAACCACGAGTGGCGGCGATCCCGTCAACGAGAACGGCACGGCCTTCGAACTCTCGCCCGTCAATGGTGGTTGGAACTTCAACGCGTTTTACTTGTTCTGCTGCTTCACTGAAGTGGACCCAGCCGACAAGCTACTGATCGATTCTGCAGGGAACCTCTACGGCACAACCGTCTCGAACGGCAACTACAATGATGGAACGGTTTACAAGCTAAGCTATTCGACTGCCGGCTGGACATCTACTAATCTCCACAATTTCGACGGCAGTGATGGATCCGGCCCGATGAGCATCGTCGTTTCCGATGCGAATGGCAATTTCTACGGCACAGCGACCTGGGGCGGCACGTCAGGAACGGGTTGCTCGGGCGGATTCGGCTGCGGTGTGATATGGGAGATCACGCAATAACTGAATACAACGTTTTGCCTTCCAGTGTAGATGATAGCTCATGAAGAACAGGCCATTGCACAAGTAATACCTGAAACAGGGCGCCGACCCGGATTACTTACGACATGGCGATTTATCAACAGTGACCAACCGTTCGGGCAGGTCTGTACTGCNNCAGAAATCGTAAAGCGAGGTGTACGTCCAGCCGTTCTCCGAAGGTGTGAGTTTGAAAACTGCGCCAAAATTACTAACGCCTCCCTCGTTGGTCGTCCCGTAAAGATCGCCGGCTGCATCCATCGACAGGCTGGCGAAGGGTCCAGACCCGGTGAAACTATAGACCAGCGAGAAAGCCCAGTTGCTGGAGCGAAGCAACTCGAACGCCGTTCCTCCGCCGGTTGTTCCTCCGCAGCAGGTCGTGCCGTAAAGGTTACCCGCCTGATCAAAGATCAGGCCCGAGTAAGGATATTTGCCGTCGCTTGCGCCCTGGAAGTTATACAGAATGCTTTCGGTCCAGCCCGAGCCTGACGGTGTCAGCCGGTAAACCGTGCCATAGATGTCGTGCGTGCCGCCGTTATTCGTGGTGCCGTAAAGATTGCCGGATTGGTCGAAGATTACGCCTCCCCATGGTCGCAGCCCGTCTCCACCTTCCGTAATGAAGCTGTGCAACACGCTCTCCGTCCAGCCGCCGCCCGACTGGGTAAGCTTGTACACCGTACCGCAACCTCCCTGGCAATTTCCGGTACCGCCGGCGGTTGTAGTGCCGTAGATATTACCTGCCGCGTCGAAGGTGAGATCGGCTCCGGCCGGCATACTGCCATCGCTGCCCCCGGTGAAACGATAGAGCACCGTTTCCGTCCAATTCCCCAGAGTGTTGGCCGTGGCGTGTTGCGGAGGTCTCAGATTGAAAACCGTGCCGCACCCTCCTTCACAACTTCCACCACCACCGCCATAAGTCGTACCGTAGAGACTGCCGTCGGGCCCGACCACCACGCGGGCGTAGGGATTGCCTCCGTCATTGACTCCGCGAAAACCATACAGCTGGCTAAACAGCCAGCCGGAATTCTTCTGCGCCAACCTGAAAGCCGTGCCGCAGCCCATACCACAACTACCTCCCGGACCACCGTAGAAGGCCGTACCGTAAAGGTTCCCGCCGCGATCAATGCTCAGCCCGGCATAAGGATAATCGCCATCCCCCAAGCCGGAGAAGCTGTGCAGCACGCTATAGGTTTGTGCCTGCGCCGATTGCGCGGCAACCATGATCAGCGCACAAATCAGTGCCAGTGCGAAGGCCCGTCCCCGCAGCTTGCTATCTAGAATGGATGTGGAAGGTTGTACCGGGTTCGTCATTGATGGTCTCCTTCATTGCCTGACCATTAATCTCGCGACGTGGCTACTTTACACCCGACTGGTGGACGAATGAGCTGGAAACAGGATAGTTGCTGAGAGCAGGCCATTTCACTCAGAATCGGTCAATGAGTGCAATGGCGATTTCGCGCCAGTTAAGCTACGGGGTGATCTCCCACACCACTCCCCAATCCTCAGTTCCCCCGAGGGGGGCGGTACCATAAAGATTGCCGTTTGCGTCAAGTGCCACGCTGCAGGATGGCGCGTGGGCGTTGCTTCCGTCGAAATCGTACGATGTGTAGGTCCACCCATCACCTGTGGACGTCAACTTGAACGCTTCACCGAATCCTTCTCCCGTGTACGTGGACGTCCCGTAGATGTTTCCTGCCGCATCGAGCGTCGGCGTAGCAGATGGTCCTGGGTATGTTCGTCCTGAGAACGAGTGCAACAGGGTGAAGGCCCAACCACCGTTGGAGGGTGAAAGCTCCCACGCCGTTCCGACTCCACCCGATCCGCCGCTCGACGCTGTGCCGTAAAGATTGCCCGGCGCATCGATGGCGACACTGCCAATCGGGTTGACGCCATCGTCGCCGCCGGTGAAGCTGTAGAGCGTGGTTTCCGTCCAACCCGAGCCGGAAGGCGAGAGCTCATAAACCGTGCCGTAACCGTAGCTACCCCCTTCGCTTGTCGTGCCGTAAAGATTGCCGGCGCTATCGAAGGCGACGCCGTTGTACGGAAAGTCGCCATCACTGCCGCCGGTGAAGCTGTAGAGCAGACTTTCGGTCCAGCCGTTACCGGAGCGCGCCAGCTTGAACACCGTTCCGCGCACATACGTGCCGCCAGAGTAAGTTGTGCCGTAAATGTTGCCGGCCGAATCGAAGACGAGATTTCCGAGATCGGGATGAATGCCATCGTTGCCATATTCAAAACTGTAGAGAGTGGTCGATGTCCACGGGCAAGACGCGCTCTTGCAGGCCGTAGCCGGCGGCTGAAGAGCGAACACTGCTCCCAGGCTATTCTGCCCGCCCGCGTACGAAGTGCCGTAAAGTGCGCCGTCCGGGCCAAAGACCACCCCGGCGTAGACATCGGTCGCGTCATTGGGATGATTGAAGGTGTAGAGGGTGTTCAAGATCCAGCCGCTTCCGGCGTGCGACATCTTGAACACAGTACTCGGGCTGCCGCTTTCATCTCCGTTTGTGGTGCCGTAGAGATTCCCCGCCCGGTCCAGCGTCACACCGCCGATCGGCGTCGATCCGTCACCATGGGCAGTAAACGAGTGCAGGACGGTGATGGTCTGCGCCTGGGCTGGCGGTATTGACACGATCGCTGCTACAAAGATGGCAGCAAGGACGAATGGAATCGTTCCGATTGGCAAGTTGATGGCGAAAATGGAATCAGTCCTTCCCTGATGGTCCATCATTTTGAAGTCCTCCTCGCTTGGCAAGCGAATTCTGAGGGTCTCCGGGGAGGCAGTCAACTTAATTCCGTATTACGGTCTAATGGATTGACAGCAAATGGCCTAAGTCGGCGATTTCGAAGTAATTGGCGATAGCAGGCCATTACACTCACAATCTGAAACCCCGAGCTGTGGGCCGGATCACTTGCGTAATGGCGATGTTACGACACTTATCGAAACGCTAACCGCCGAGAAGCCTCAGGCTACGGCGTGATCTCCCACGCCACGCCGCAGCCTTGGTAACAGGCCGAGCCAGTGCCACCGGACGAAGCCGTGCCATAGAGATTGCCGCTGGCGTCGAATATTACATTGCCGATCGGATATCCTCCGTCCATACCGCCGGTAAAATCATGCAGCGAAGTGTAGATCCAGCCACCGCCGGAGGCAGTCAGCTTGAAGACTGAACCGCAGCTGTAGGTGCCGGCCCCGATCGTTGTGCCGTAGAGATTACCGGCCGCGTCCATAATGAGGCTGCCACGATGTCGCTCGTTCTCGACGCTAGTACGTTACACCCGGCGGACAGGAATGGAGTGTGAAAATTGATAACTGTTGCTAACAGGTCATTTCACTCAGAATCGGTCAATGAGTGCAATGGGGATGTTACAACAGCTATCCGCCGACTTTACGGAAGCTATCTCGTGGTGACGAGAAAGGGCCGGTACCCATCCGGGATGCCCGGCCCGCTGCCGCTGATGGACACTGCGGAATTCACTTGTGCAATTTCATAGTTGGTGTCTGGAGCAAGACGGAAACTGTGCCATCGCCAAAGTTGCCGGTCGCAACATCGAGATGGCCATCTCCGTTGAAGTCAGCCGGTAGCGCATTCCAGGGCGAGTTGCCGGTTGGGAACGACAGTGGAGGTTGAAACGTCCCGTCGCCGTTCCCCAGAAGAATGTCGACGGTCGGTCCATAGGTCGCTACTGCCAGGTCCAGCTTGCCATCCTGGTTGAAGTCGCCAACATCGACTCTGACCGCATCATGCGTAACCGGATAATCTACCTTTGGACGGAATGTGCCATCGCCGTTGCCCAGCAAAACTGAAACGCTTGGTGCTCCCTGATTCGCCACGATGAGATCGAGCTTTCCGTCGCCGTTGACGTCCGCGACGACTACCCCACCGGGGTAAGGACCGGTGGCATAGTCGGCGTGCGTCGGGAATGTTCCATCGCCATTGCCGAGCAGAACGGACACAGTGGATTCGTCGTAGTTAGAGGTGACCAGGTCGAGTTTGCCGTCACGGTTGAAGTCGCCGGTGGCTACGGTTGTTGAGAAGCCCCCGGCGCCGTACTCAACCCCGGGACCGAACGTACCGTCCCCATTGCCGAGCAAAACGGAAACACCCGAACCGGAAAACGCCAGATCCAGTTTTCCATCGCCATTGAAGTCCGCTGTAATACCGTAATCGCCCCCGCTCGCCGGGTAGCTGACTTCAGGCAGGAAAGTCCCATCGCCGCGACCCAGAAGGATGGCAAACTCACCGTCCGGCACAGCGAGATCAAGTATGCCGTCCCGGTTATAGTCCCCCACGATCGGCGCCTGAGAATCGCCGCCACCGGCAGGGTCCTGCACTTGAGGCTGAAATGTACCGTCGCCGTTTCCCAGCAGGACCGAAACGTTGCCGCTACAATCGTTGGCGGAGACCAAATCCAGCTTGCCATTGCGGGCAAAGTCGCCGGTTGCTATGTACTGAGGACATTCGCCGACAGTGTAGTTGACCTGGGGTTCAAACGAGACCGTGGATGTCGGATTGTTGATTGGTAGAAAGACAACGTTCGAGGTACCGCCGCCGGGATTGGGATTCACAACCGTGATCCAGGCGGTGCTGGCCTGCTCGGTATCCGTGGAGAGAATGTAGGCCAAGAGCTCCGAGCCATCTACATACGCGCTGCTTCGAGGATGACCATTCCAGTTCACGACCGAGCTGGGGACAAATCCCGTTCCGTTGACGGTCAGAGTAAAGGTGAGACCAGGGACGCTGGGCGCAACGGCGGAGGGAACCAGAGGCTGGCTGATGAAGGGCACAGGGTTCTGCGCCGTGACGATCAACGTCGACAACAGTAACAGAGCGACAACGCTGAAGATGCGGCCTGGGAGAATGAGCTTGCAGGTCATGAGATTTCTCCTTTACTTCGAGGAACCGGCACATTCGCATGGGTGGGAGAAGGAGGTCGACGGTCTTGTCTCGCGCGGCGCGGGAGTGATCGGAATAGGGTGGGAAAGGGACCGGGGCATCTTCTCCCAAGACACCCACCAGGATTTCACAATTTCAGCGGACATTTGTCAGTGACTCCCGTCGCACGAGCCAGTGACGAAAGGGAATAGCTGGAAGGAAATACAGTCATTGGCGATAACAGGCGATTTCACTCAGAACCCCGGCCAGAGGGTCAATGAGTGCTATAGCGATGTTAGAACAGCGATTCGCGCAAGCCGGGCATTCCGGACGGATTATCGCGCCATGCACTCATAACCCTCCCTTACAACTGGAAGAGTTTGGCTGCGGCCAGCACCATTCCCAGCGTAAGCATGGCGATCACCGCTTCTCCGATAGCGCCCACCGCGAAGGGTCGCAGTCCCTGCAACTTCAACTCTTTGAGATTGGTTCGCAGACCTACGCCCGCGAAGGTCAGCAGGAAGGCCCAGCGCGACAAGTTGGCCAGGCTGCCGATCTGCGGCCGTAGAGAGGGTTGCGATGCCATTCGAATTTAGATTACCGGAGCCATTTGTCGAGCCAGTGAAAAACGTCACTGAGCCGGTGGGCCCGGTCGGCCCGCTGCCGCTCACGGTAGCCGTAAAGGTAACCAATTGGCCATAGGTCGAAGGATTGGGCGCCGAATTGAGTGTGGTCGACGTAGCGGCTCGGTTGACAACCTGCAAGAGGGGAGCCGAAGTGCTCGGGTTGTAGTTGCTGTCACCATTGTACGTAGCAGCGATGAAATCACGGCCCACGGGCAAGGCGGCTATTGAGAGTGTGGCTACGCCATCGGAATGTAGATTACTTGAACCCAAATTCGTCGGGCCATTGAAAAACGTCACTGAACCTGTCGGCCCCACCGGCCCACCGCCGCTCACGGTGGCAGTGAAGGTCACAGTTTGGCCATAGCTGGAAGGGTTGGGCGTAGACATGAGCGTGGTCGCCGTCGCCCCTCGATTGACCACTTGCAAGAGGGGGGTTGAGGTGCTCGAGGCCCGCTTCAAGGCAAATCCCCCTCGACGCTCGTATGAGAATCTACTCGAATCAATTTCAGGCTGTCGCCCTGAACGAAGGTCTACCCTGCAGATCAACCCCGAACCTCAAAAGGCTACGCCATTGCGAACTAGGTATACAATGCGTTGCCTATCCCGAGACGATACTTGAGGAGGAGATATATGCCAAATCCAGGCCAGCCGACAATCACTCTCGGAGCTACCGGAGATGTAGTCGAGCGTTTGCAACGGGCCCTGCGTCGCACTCCGGACTTGGGCCTCACCGTGGATGGTGTTTTCGGTCCGCAGCTTGAAACCGCAGTTAAGGAGTTCCAGCAGGGCGCGGGCCTG
>PMWW01000130.1 GCA_003165795.1 Acidobacteriaceae bacterium | reverse complement strand
GCGGCGACGGCGAGTTTGCCAGGAAAGCTCGCCGGCTGGTGGCTGGCGCTGCTGGTCCTGATCGTTCTCGGCGCGTCGGTCATGACCAACCACGCTGCCGCCCGTATGGAAAACCGGGTTCCACTGATTATCCTGACTGTGCTGCACGAGGCCTGCACCGGATTCTGGATTGGCGGACTGCCGTTCCTGCTGCTGGGACTGCAGGTCACCAAAGACCGTCCCACTCAGTGGTACATGACCCAGCGTTTCTCGCGGCTGGCGCTGGTAAGCGTGATCGTGCTCGTGCTCAGCGGCTTGGGGATGGGCCTAGTTTACATCGGCTCGTTTCGCTCGCTTTATGGGACTGCCTATGGGGTGATGGTCATCGCCAAGATCATGATGCTGGTGGCCATGCTGGCGCTGGGCGGAATTAATTTCCTGCTGCTTCGCAAGTACAGCCCGGGCGAGGTGATGCCTCGTTTGCGCCGGCTAGTGGAGGCCGAAGTCGGCATCGGCATCACCATCGTTCTGGCTGCTGCCTCGCTCACTTCCCAGCCGCCGGCGATTGACATGGTGAACGACACCGTCAGTCTGCAGCAGATTGTGACTCGCTTCGCGCCCGGCTGGCCCCGGCTGCAGAGCCCGGATATTGCGCAACTTTCAACCATCATGCCCGGACAGGCGATTGCGGCTTCCGATCCCAGCCGGCTGCCCACCATCTTTACCAGCGACGGTTTGCCCGTTTCCCTGCGAGTTCTCGCCGACATGAAATGGTCGGAATACAACCATCACTGGATGGGTGTGATCGTGATCGCTATGGGAGTCCTGGCATTGTTGGCGCGGACGGGCCGCGCCCAGTGGGCCGAGTATTGGCCGCTGTTGTTGATCGGAATCGCTATTTTCATCTTCCTGCGGGGCGATCCTGAATGCTGGCCACTGGGACCCCGCAGCTTCTGGGCGACGTGGGCCAAGCCAGAAGTCTTCCAGCATCGCGTCGCCGCGCTGCTTTGCATCGCATTCGCTATCTTCGAGCTGCGCGTTCGCCGGAACCCGTCGCAGGGCGGTGTCTTGCCACTCATCTTCCCTCTTCTCTGTGCCGCGGGCGCGGCGTTGTTGCTGACGCACTCCCACGCCATCACCAACGTCAAGGAAGAAATGCTGGCCGAGTTGAGCCATATGCCGCTGGGCGTACTGGGCGTCATGGCCGGCTGGTCGCGCTGGCTGGAACTGCGCCTGCCGCCCAAAGACCGCGCCATTCCGGCATGGATCTGGCCGGTCTGTTTTGTGTTGATCGGTGTAGGGCTGCTGAACTACAGAGAAATCTAGGCAGTTCAGTTTTGCTGCGTTGGGGAGCGAGTTTGCCGCCGCAAGAACCTGTCCTATCCTTGCGGGACTCGGATCAATGTCCCCAGCGTACCCAGGGCTCAAACACCCCAACAAGCACAGCAACGGGGCTTGTCTGGCACCCGGTCACGCCCGGGCTGATATCATTTCGCCCTTCCAACACCGGCCCGCTCAGCGGGGCGAAGTCAAATTGCTCTGGAAAGACTCGGCTGGAGCTGTGATCGGCAGCACAGTAACCCGAACGACCGCAGATGATTGACTGGCGACGCTGGCCTTGGCTGGCATGGCCGAATGAATATCCAGGAGCAGAATTCTGCTGTCGGAATGATAGGCTTCGCCGGAATCGGTTTGAGCCTGGAAAACCGGATCCACACCATGCAAGTATTCCTGCCGGCTGACGGAGGCGGTATCCGTCAGGTTGGCGCCGATGAAATCGCGCTCGGCATCTACTGCGGGGTCAATCCTGTGGTTGATCAGGTGCCCGCCCTTGGCGATCTCAATCGCCACGTCGTGGGTGGCAGCACCTGCCCAGATGGGCGTACCGTCCTCCGTGTAACCAGTTTTCCAGATTCGAAGATGATGACGCCGGGACACTACCGCATCCGGAT
Organism: Acidobacteriaceae bacterium; assembly: GCA_003165795.1. Lineage (GTDB taxonomy): Bacteria > Acidobacteriota > Terriglobia > Terriglobales > Acidobacteriaceae > Bog-257. The sequence continues at coordinate 1,335 of PMWW01000130.1, read as the reverse complement.
CGGGCAAGGCATACGAGTAGTCCTGCACTCTTCCGAACAGGTAAAACCTGGCCATCGGTACCTGGGAATCGTTGGTTCCATGGCGCAACAAGTGCCAGACGAATGCCAGCCTCCATTTGTCTGTTTTCACCCAACCGGCGCGCGCAAAAGCGTCCTGCAAGTCTTCCTGTTGGGCGACAAAGACGAGGTTCAGCATGTCGCCCTCGCGACCCTCACCGTTGAAGACGCGGGGCGGCAGGTAGTCCATCATCTCGGCCAGTTGGGAAGAACCTTCTCGCGACGGCGCCAACCCTGCCGATAGGACCGACGGGGCACCTTCGATTTGCGCGGTGATTTCCGTACTCTTCAGGACAGTGCTGTCGTGGCCCCGGGTGAGCAAGAAAACCGGCGTGGCGGGCAAGAAGATCAGGCCGGTAGCGATCATTGCCGCGGCCATCAGCTTGGTGCGGGACCGTCCTTTCACGTCCATGCGGGCACACAGCGTGACCCGATCGCCGTTGGCCAGCTCTACGGAATCGAGCTTCAAGGCCACGTTGCCTCCGATTCCCAGGAACCGCTTACCCTTAACTCCAGTGATCGAACCGCGGGCCCTGGTGCCGGCCGGGATGACGGTGAAACCTTCCAGGTTCACGTCTCTCACCACGACAAAATCCAGGCTGTCTCCCACCCGGGCGTGGGCAGAGGAAACGTTTTCAGCAAGCCGAAGCGTGACTGCAGTGCCGTCTGGAATGATCAGCCTGCCAGGAATCGCACTCTTGTCTTGGCCCGAAACACAAGACACTAATAATATGGTGAGTAAGATGTACGCCGGTATTTTGCGGTCATGTGCGCTAAACAATAAACGCCGCCTTTGTTGGAGGACTAGCCTCGTCGTCACCCGCGACGGCCAAAACGCTTAGCGCAATAGCGTGGTGTTCTAAAATAATAACTTAGCCACGACATTTTTGTGTGTGCAAAATTGCACACTATCAAGATCGATCTTGTCGTGTCTGGTACTGAGTACGAGTGCGTCCGATCTGTTGGGGAAACCGGGTCCTGGAAATCACGTTTTCTCCCAAACATGTGACCGGGAATGTCTCGAATCAGGGGACATCGAGCACACAAGTGCAAGGCAAATTTAACATCCATGGTGCCGACCATGACCTTACATTATCTCTGCCGGTTGCAAAGAGCGGCGATGAAGTTAAGGCGAGCACGAGCTTTGATGTGCCCTATCAGGATTGGGGAATGAAGAACCCCAGCACCTTTCTCTTGAAAGTGGAGAATAAAGTGAAGATCGGCGTCTCCGCCGTTGGCCACATCACGGTACCCGGCACAGTTTCCGCCGCACACTAG
>PMWW01000038.1 GCA_003165795.1 Acidobacteriaceae bacterium | reverse complement strand
CAGTAAACATCTGCAGGCGTGCGAGCGAGTGCGGGTGAGGCGCGAGGCGCAGAGCCGGGCCAGGGGAGCGGGGCGCTAGGGTTGGCACGTGGCGCGGTTCCTGGGAAAAGGGGTGCGGCGGCTTGCTACTGGGGGGCCAAGGACCCGGTTGCGGGTCGCTCCTCGTCCGGAAAAGCCTGAGTGCGGTTGGCGGGAGGACGTTTCACGGGACAGACAAAACCACTTTAGTTTTTATATAAACAACCCGATATATACATACAGGCTCTTGAAAGCGTGTTTGATTGAGGGAAAACTATGGCCATCGACGATCCTACTGGGAAACTTGACTCAACCTTCAGCAACAATGTTAGTCGCCGAAGATTTATAGAAGTTTCCGTCGGAGCGGTTGCATGTGTTTCACTGAGTTCGTTGATGTCCGGATGCGGCGGCAGTATCCACAGTGAGGGGGGATATCCGATTTCTTCCGAGGTTTATACAACTCGCCAGAGGGCCATAGTGCCCAACTCAGTAGCTCCTGATCCGAATACGATTTCACCCTGGGATCCTTCACAATTCAAAGAAAACGGCTATGGCCTCTGGCATTATGTCCCCGGTATCGATCACGGGAAAGACCTAAGAATCATGCCCGTCGGCTATAGCGTTTCATCAGTTACCAATACTGCATCACTTTTGAACTTCTTTACCATAGCTGACCCACATGTTTACGACAAGGAATCTCCCAGTCAGCCCTTTTATCTGTTGACGAAGAGCTTTGAAGACGGTCTACCCGGAATAACGTATACCATGCTGTATACAACTCATATTCTCGATGCAGCCATCCAGACGGTCAATGCCCTTCACCAACAAAAGCCCTTTGATTGTGGTCTCTTTCTTGGCGATGCATCGAACAACTCTCAATATAACGAGCTGAGATGGTATCTTGATGTGATTGACGGTAAGTTCATTACACCAAGTTCCGGTGCTCATGCCGGAGCGGACGCCATCGATTATCAGAAACCTTATCAGGCTGCAGGGCTTGATAAGACAATACCTTGGTATCAGACCAAAGGCAGCCACGATAATTTTTGGTTTGGTTCAAATCTTGTGAATGATTACCTCCGGCAGAGCTATATCGGTGAACACATCCTCAGACTGGGAGATGACTTTACCGATCCCAATCTTCTTAATGAACGTGCTTACTATATGGGCACAATCGACGGCAGCACACCTTACGGCAATATTATCGGTGCAGGACCGGTGAGTACCACAAGAGCGATTGCGGTTGCCGCCGATGCGAACCGTCGTTCACTGAACATGAAAGAGTGGATGAGCGAATTCTTTAATACGTCTTCAAATCCGGTGGGTCACGGTTTTACCCAGAGCAATATCGACAATAACTTCGCCTCATATAGCTTCGAGCCGAAAGCGAATGTACCGATCAAAGTTATCATGCTCGACGATACACAAAGTGAAGAAGATACCGACCTGCCCAACTATGGAAATGGCGCTCTGAATAAGGCCCGTTATGACTGGCTGATCAGTGAACTGGATAAGGGCCAGTCTGCAGGTCAGCTTATGATCATCGCAGCACATGTGCCGATAGGCGTCTTACCTTTTGGTGACGGTAAAACCGGAAGCTGGGGACCGTACTCCGACGTAGACGATTGGACGCTGATTCCTACGCTTCAGAAATATCCGAATTTAATCCTCTGGCTTGCAGGACATCAGCATAATAATCAGGTTACCCCATGGCCATCACGTGATCCCACTCACCCTGAACTGGGTTTCTGGGAGGTTCAGACGGCGTCGTTAAGGGATTTCCCCCAGCATTTCCGCACTTTCGAGATTGTCCGCAACACGGACAATACTATTTCCATCATTATCACCGACATTGATCCGGCAGTCAGGGACGGCTCTCCGGCTGCAATGTCCCGTTTTTATGCTGTGGCGGCAAGCCAGCTATACAACTCCCCTACAGCACTTTATAACCCTGCCGGTACTTACAATGCAGAACTCATCCAACCATTGAGCCCTGAAATGCAGGCAAAGATTCGGAACTATGGAACACCGATGCAAAAGTAATTGTTTTGTCCTGAAAAGCGCAATTGTGAGTGAGTCTCGGGTCCATCCCCCGCACAAAGCTTCGGCCAGAGCTTGGAAGCGCGACACCAATTTCCGCTCGCGAACCCGCTCAGTCGAAAACCGCGAATGAGTGGGGCAACCCGGCGTCGCCCAAATTAAGCGCTCTTGCCCGTAACTCGCGCTGCTACAATCGGCTTCTCTAGCCAAGAAAGGCCACTCCTGAGTTGTGAGGGACCACCTAGGATGCCACGCGCCACAGGCACTAAAGCAGTAAAGTCGAAAGCCAAGCCCGCCAAGCCTTACAAACATCCAGAAGCCAATAGCCCAATGCGTCCCGAGGTGGGGACGCAGGCGCAGTTCAAGAAGAAGCTACTGCCGAAGACCTACAAGTATGACTCGTCGCTGTCTCCGGCTATGGAGTGGGACGGGCAGAACCCGGCACGGGAGCAAGGCGAGACTGACATTGCCACTGCCGAGTCCGAACTTTCCGCTGCCATGAAGGGCCACGAGCTGTGCCAGTGCCTGCCAGTGCCGGGGATGCAGGCGGCGTTTACCTAAACGAATTTGACTAGCGTGACAACGAGATACGCCAATGCGAGATGCAATGGAGGAATTCGAGACAGAGGCCAGAGCGGGTCGGATTTTGTCTATATAGAAGTCTTCTGTGAGTCACTCCGGCTGGCCCAAGGGCGACCAGACAGCCTGCTCCTTCCGGTGCTTCCGTACCCTGTCGGATTGCTTGGCGCGTGCTTGGAGAGAGTGCGCGGCAACTCGGGCGACCTGGGCAGCTTTCATTATTCGTTCAGTTTGAAGCGGTGCGGCACACTGCACAGAATGAGCGCGCCCATACTTGATGTCTTTGCCGCAACTATGACAAACGCTCCGCAGTCGTGGTGCTCGTCCGGAGGGCGGCGACGGAGATGTGCCTTTTGCCTCCCGCTTACGACGCTGAGTTAAGCGCGTGGTGATGATTTCTATTTTGGGAACGGTGGTTACCTTCGTTCTTGAAGGTGCGCTTTCTTCTCGGCGCGCTCTGGACTGCAAAATAAACTAGGAACGCCGGGGCTAGTCTCTGGCGCCGCCTGTCATCGAAATGCTGACGGGGGCCCGATCTTTTAAATATTGGAAAATGCGTCAGTGAAGCTCTGCAGCGCTAGCTAACCTCTTATTCTGGAATACTTTGGATACAGGTCATTTCTTATGAATACTTTGCGTAGAATATGGCAAAGTATTGATTTGTAAGGAGTTATACTACGGAATAATTCCAATTGATTCAATACTTTAGGGGCAAAGTATTGAAAATAAACAGGACAAATTTGCGGGGGGGGCCAGTAGGATGCTGAAATACTCGAAAATTGCTGGCGTGCCGCCGGCTGAAAGCCGGCTCCCGATATCTAGAGTATGGAGACCTAGACGCGACGCTAAAGCGTTGCTCTACCCGAACAAAGCGCTCCCAAGAGCTTCTTAGCCCATGCCAGGAAGCCACTCGCGCAGTCTCAAAACCCCGGTGGCCGCTGGCTCGCGACGTTGAACGTGCGCTCCAGTGCCAGTCCAGCTTCGCACAGCGTTCCTTCCTCAAACAGCCGGCCGATCAACGTCACGCCATGCGGGACGCGGCGCGGCGGCGAAAACTTTGGCAGCGGGTGAGCCGGATCGGGCGCCCAATCACTACGCGCCTCGGACACCTCGACGAAGCCCGCGCGCAAAGTAAGCGAAGGCTGGCCGGTGAAGTTGGTGATAGTCAGCATTTCGTCGCGCAACGAGGGCACCAGTAGTAGATCTACCTGCGAGAAAACGCGCTCCATCTCCAAGGCAACTTTGCGGCGGAAGCGGCCGGTCTGGACGAAGTCGACCGCGGAAAGAAATCTTGATTGGCGGAAAGTATTGGGCCAGGCGTCGGGCACCTGCATCTTGAGCTGGTTCAGCTTGCCGCTCAGCGTCAACTCCTCGAATGCCGCCGAGCCTTCGGCGAACAGGATCAGGTCGAGCGAATCGTAAGGCCAGTCGGGAATGGAAACCTCAACCGGAACCATACCGACTTGCTTCACCGCCTCCAGCGCGGCGCGATCCACGTCGGTGGCGGGAGCCTGCTTCATCCAGGCAGGGAAGTAGCCGACGCGCAGTCCCTGCACGCTGGCATTGGCGTTGAAGTCAAGCTTGCTGGGCACACTGGAGACGTCGCCCGGGTCGGGGCCGGAGATGGTATTCAGCACCAACACGGTGTCTTCGACACAACGAGCCATGGGACCAAGTTTGTCGAGCGACCAGCACAGCGTCATGGCGCCGGTACGCGCCACGCGACCGAAGGTGGGCCGCAGGCCGGTGACGCCGCAGCGCATGGAAGGACTGACGATGCTGCCGCCGGTTTCGCTGCCGATGGCAAAGCCTACCAGGCCTGCCGCCGTGGCCGCGCCCGGACCCGCGCTCGAGCCCGACGATCCTTCCTCCAGCAGCCACGGGTTCATGGTCTGGCCGCCAAACCAGATGTCGTTGAGCGCCAGCGCGCCCAGACTCAACTTGGCAACCAGCACCGCGCCTGCATCGTTCAGTCGCTGCACGACGACCGCGTTCTTGTCGGGGATGCGATTGCGAAAAGGCTCGGCGCCATAGGTCGTGGGAATGGCCGCCGTGTCGAGAAGGTCTTTGGCGCCCCACGGAATGCCGTGCAGCGGCCCACGATATTTTCCGGCGGCGATTTCTTGATCGGCCTGCGTGGCTTGCTGGAGCGCGAGATCGCGGGTCAGTGTGATGACGCAGCGCAGCGTGGGATTGAACTTCTCCAGCCGCGCCAAGTAGATCTGAGTCAGGCGCTCGGAAGTGAGCTGGCGCAGCTGGATCCAAAGCGAGAGCTGCGAGACGGTCGCGAAAGCGATGTCTTCGTCGTTGGCGGGTAACGGCCTGGGATCGAACTTGCTCCTGATGAATTCGTTGCTCGACGGACCATCCTTTTCGCCGGGCAAGACCGGGTCCCAAACCGCAGCGGGCGCCAGTGTCGGCTCCAACGCCACTTTGTGCGGTCCCACTCTTAGCTCATACAGCGGAGCCATGGCGCTGCGCCAGTTGCCGGCGGCTTGCGCGAGTTCGTCGGAGGTCAACTCAACCTCCACCAGCTTTTCTGCCTGGCCAAAAGTTGCGGGCGACACCTCAGGTCCAACCGGAGGCGCGGTCCCAAACGCGGGAGGAGCGCCCGGCGGCAGTTCCGAGGAATTCTGAGTTTGACCGTACGACGCAACGGCCGCCCCTAGTAAAGCAAGAGGCGCGTGGGTCAAGAATTGTCTGCGCGATTTCGACATGTGGGCTCCTGCGGCGGGCCTTCGCCAAGTCTGGCGCCCGAGGCGCTCTAGACTGGCAAGATACACCATCTGAGAAGGCATACACTGCCGCACGTTGGCGCGGTCCGAAAAAATTGGCTGATCGCAGAACCTGGTTAACGCCAAGCTTTGGGAGTGAACTTCTCGCTGCTGGCACGCGTATCACTCGGATGCTGAGGAGAGGCTATGAGACGAGCGCTACTTCTTTTGGCAGCGGTGTTTTCGATTCATGCGTTGCCTATTGCGGGCCAACAGCCATCCATCAAACGCCTGGACGGTAGCACCCTAACCTCGGCCGAAATCGATGCTACGGTTACCCGGGTAATGCGTGCCGCCGAAGTCACAGGCGTTGGCATTGCCATCTTCAATAACAACCAGATCGTCTATCTCCAGGCTTACGGCGTTCGGGACAAGGAAAAGAACTTGCCGCTCACTCCTGACTCCGTAATGACGGCAGCCTCGCTGAGCAAGTCGGCTTTTGCCACCGTGGTGATGCAATTGGTTGAGGACGGCGTTCTCAACCTGGACAAGCCGGTCTATCAGTACCTGCCTAAGCCGCTGCCGGAATATCCCTTCTACCGTGATCTCGCCGGCGATCCACGCTATAAGCAGAGCACCCTTGCGCATGCTGCTGGACCACACCAGCGGATTCCCCAATTGGCGGTCGTTTAATGACGACCACAAACTCAACATCAACTTCACGCCGGGTTCGAAGTTCGCCTATTCCGGCGAAGGCATCCTGTTGGCGCAGTTGGTGGGTGGAGACTGTCACCGAGAAGCCCATCAACGGGGTGATGCGTGAGCGTCTTTTCGGACCTGACAATATGACGCGCACCAGCATGGTTTGGGAAAATCGGTTCGAGAACGACTATGCCAATGGCTACGATGCATACGGGCGCTCGCTTGGTCCCGAGCGACGCGAGGCCGCGGATGCTGCCGGCTCCATGCAGACTACGCTACGAGACTATGCAAACTTCCTGCAGGCGCTGCTGCAGGGTCGCGACTTAAACAAGGCCACTCGCGAGCAGATGTTGAGCCCGCAAGTCCAGATTTTCTCCAAGCACCAATTTCCTTCGCTTGCCACCGAGACAACCACGGAGAACAAAGCGATCCGCCTCAGCTATGGCCTAGGATGGGGCCTCTACTGGACTCCTTATGGCAGGGCGTTCTTCAAGGAGGGACATGACGAAGGCTGGCGGCACTACGCGGTGTGCTTCGACAAGCCGGGCACCGGAATCCTGATCATGACCAATAGCTCTAATGGCGAAGGAATCTACAACGAACTACTCAAGACCTTGCTCAAGAACACTCTTACGCCCATCGAATGGGAGCAGTTTACACCTTACAACCAACTACCTCCTCATCCTCCGTTGAAGCAGCACAAGGAAGTCGCGGTCGATCCCAAGCTTCTGGATCAGTTCGTGGGCCGCTACCAATTCACGCCCGAAATCATTCTCACTATTACGCGCGATGGGAATCGGCTCTTCGTCCAGCAGAACGATGAACCGCAGCAGGAATTGGGCGCCGAAAGCGAGCGACAGTTTTTCTCCAAGGTAGCCGACGACGAGTACAGCTTCGAGTTCGACAGCCCAGGCAACGTAACCAGGATGGTGCTGCACACCGACGGCAAAGACTTGCCGATCAAGCGGGTCGACTGACGCCGCCGAGGTGCAAATAGCCGAGAGCGACGCCAGTTCTTCGGCTCATGTAAAATAGTTTTGCTACCCGGCGAGTAGAGAGTGGCGCCAAACGCGCCCCAACTGCAGTCGAAGCCGCTCTTCAAGAGCGTGGGCTGGAGACATGTGCATCTCGCGCTGCCGCGCCCATCCGCTTCGGCCTTACGTTTTACTCCCAGCCATGTAGACTTTGGTACCGCAGCAGCCTGCGGAAAGAATTGGTAACGTTTCAGGAGAGAAGAATGGCCAAGATCGCAAAGACCGCAGACCGCAAGAAGGTAATGGACACCACCAAGAGCACGGATTGCCCCAAGTGTGGCAAGCCCACCCGCGTGGTCAAGCGCCTAAAAGATCGCGAGCGTGACATCCCGGGCGGCATGTACATTTCCTGCTCGGCGTGCGAGTTTTACGAGAAGCTGTAGGTTCGGAGCGCACCGGCGTAAATCGTTAAGAATATAACCTGGCTCTGCACAGCGCGGTTCATTCCGCGCTCTTGCTGTTCTTGGGATCAATTGGCCGGAGATTTCGCCGCTGCCTCGATCTCCGCTTTGAACTGTTTGGTGATCTGTTTTTTCCACGCGTCGTCCCACACGCCCCGCTTTCTCATGTAATGCTCCATGTGGGCCAGCGGATCATGCGACGATTCCATTCTGCAATCGATTACGCTTGGCCCCGCTCCATTTCGCGCCCGGTGAAGGGATTCCTGCGCCACGCGCCAGACGGCGACCACGTCGCCGCCGTCTACGATGATGCCGGGAAAGCCGTAGTCGCGCGCCGTGAAGCTGAAGTCTTCCAGATGAGTATTCTGGGGGTCGCTAGACGGCGGGTTTGCCGCTCCGCCCTTGACCACGTAAAGGATTGGCAACTTATGAGCACCCGCAAAGTTCAATGCATCGCGCCAACGATCGAGGGAAGGCGATTCTTCCGCACAGATCGCAATCACCACGTTTTGCTTCTTCTCGAACTTGTGAGCCAGAGCTATCCCCGTTCCCATGTTGAAGGGATCAGCCGGAAGGGATGCGGGAGCAACCACGCCATCGAATCCATAGCTGCAAGAGCTGGCTTTATCCTTTTGTTCCAGAAGGAACTTCAACGGTAGTCCTCGGGAAACAAGCGCCGCAAAATTCCGGCCCGATGCGGTGATCGTATCCTCCATCCGGAGGCCGAAGATCGTGCCCGCTACAACCGCTTCGTGTCCGATCGCGAGATCGTATTCTTGGGCAGAGAATCGACGCTGGGCATACTCCTCTACCAGCCTGCACCTCAGCAGGGCAAGATACAGCTGGCGCAGGACCTCTCTGTTGGAAGGAGCAGGAGAAGCGCTATTGCCGTTCGCCGTTTGGAGCGCAGCGACAGTTACTGGTTGCTTGCTGAGACTTTTCTTGCGCGACGATGTAGCCGAGCGGTTCCTGCTGGTTGTTGCCATTCACCTCGTCCCCGGAGAATCCGTAATTGTATCGCAGCTGGAATCGCCAACTGGAAAAGGTCGCGCGGGACTGGGTGGCGCCAGATGGCAAACAGGAGAGCCGAAACACAACCAAAGTCGCAAGACTTTGCATCCTTGATCAATAGGGTGTGACAGTTTTCAACACAATTGTGCATAACGCTGTGGAAAACGGCAGCTACCTACCCCCTAAGTTGCACGAATTCAAAATTTCCAGCACAGTGCACCGAACCAAGTGCGGAATGCATATGGAAAATCTTGTCTTTCCAAGTTGCACGGCGTGGTGGTTGCAAGTGCGTGCAGGGCGCATGCTAGTCTGACGCGGTGAAATCGCGACTCGACAAACTGATCTTGCAGCGCGGTCTGGCACCCTCCCGCGAGCGCGCCCAAGCGCTGATTCTTGCCGGACGAGTACTGGTAAACGAGCAAAAGCTGGAAAAAGCCGGCGCTGCGGTTGCGGACGACGTATCGATTCGTATTCTCGGCGACGATCTGCCCTACGTCGGTCGTGGAGGATTGAAGCTGGCACGCGCGCTGCAGCACTGGCGCATCGACGTTGCTGCCAAGACCTGCCTTGACATCGGCGCGTCAACCGGCGGATTCACCGACTGCCTTTTGCAGCACGGCGCTGCTCGGGTGATTGCCGTCGATACCGGGTACGGACAGATGGACATGAGGCTGCGGGACGATCCTCGCGTGCATCTGCTGGAGAAGACCAACGCGCGCTATCTTACTACTGAACAAATCTGGCCAGACGGTCGGCGCGAAGCAATTACTCTTCTGGCCATGGACGTCTCGTTCATCTCTGCTACACTCGTTCTCCCAGCGGTTCTGCGCTCTGTGCGCTCGTCGTCCGCGAACCTCGAAGCGGTGGTTCTGGTCAAGCCGCAGTTTGAAGTTGGCCGGCGGCAGGTTGGCAAGGGCGGAATCGTTCGCGACCCGCAGGTTCAGCAATCAGCGGTGGACAGGATCGCCGGTTTGGTTGTCGAGTTGGGAGGTACCCAGGTTGACTTCATCGAGTCCCCCATTCTCGGCGCGGAAGGTAACCGCGAGTTCCTGCTCCATGCCCGCTTCGCCTAGCCGGCGGCGAGCCGACACCCGTTCGCGTTACACTAGACACTTCTCCATCGAATGACATGAAGTCTGCCGCGATCATCTCCAAGCCCTTGAAGCCGGAACTAGCCGGCATTCTGCCCGAGCTGTTGGCGTGGTTTCGCAAGCGCGGGTACACGCTCTATCTCGACCAGGAAACTGCCCAATACGCCAACGGTGAGGAAGTTGTCCCGCGCAAGGCGATGGGCGCCAAGCATCCGGATTTTGCGCTGGTGCTAGGAGGCGACGGAACGCTGCTTTCGGCGGCGCGCGCCCTGGCCCACGAAGATGTCCCAATCCTTGGGGTCAATCTCGGCTCGCTGGGATTCCTCACCGAAGTGCCGCTCAGCGAGATGTACACCACGCTTGAGGCGGTCGTTGCCGGCCACTGTCCGGTCGAGAATCGCGCGGTCCTTGACTGCACCCTGCTGCGCGGCAGCCAGGAACTGGCCCATCATTTTGCCCTCAATGACGTAGTAGTCAACAAAAGCGCCATATCCCGGCTTATGGATTTCGATCTTCTCATCGACGGCAATTTCGTCTTCAGCTACAAGGCTGATGGGGTCATCATCGCCACGCCGACCGGTTCCACTGCCTATTCGCTGGCGGCGGGAGGTCCGGTGCTCATGCCGTCCGTCGAGTCCTTCGTGGTGACTCCGGTTTGCCCGCACTCGCTCACCCATCGCCCGCTGGTAGTCACCGACAAAGCTCAGATTGAGTTGCGCGTCGAAACCAGCGCCGAAGAAGCCTTTCTCAGCATCGACGGACAAATCGGTATGCCGGTCAAGGAAGGCGATCGCGTCGTTTGCCGTCGGGCCGAGCACACGGTGCAATTGATGCGAGTCCGGCGAACCTTCTTCGACGTGCTGCGCAACAAGCTGAAGTGGGGGCAACGATAACCCTGACGCGCCACGCTCGGCGACTCAGGTGTGCAAAGTTTAATTCAGCAAGTAAAAGGCGCGGCCCTGAGACCGCGCCTTTGGTTATTCGCTAGGCGACTTCACGCTTTCCTGCAGCCAGTCGCGCGCTTCCAGCTCGCACTTCTTGGAGCAGAACGTATGGCCGTCACGCGCCCGGCTTGTGCTTTTGAGGTACTGGGAATAACACCAGAGGCAGACCGCAGCCGAAGTGGCGGCGTCAGATCGATTTGGGTGCATGGGCTCTCCAGTGGAGAGCGAGCATAAGACAACTTGCGGGCAAACGCAATCGGCAAAATCGCGGTATCTAGAGAGTCACGTCCGGCGAGACGGAAGTGGGGAAGCTACAGCCGCTCCGGTGCCAACAGTCCGGCAATCGACTCCCGCTTACGTACCAGCCGGGAGCGCGCCCCGTCGACCAGTACCTCCGCCGGGCGCGGCCGCGTATTGTAATTCGAGGCCAACGACATGCCGTACGCTCCGGTATCCAGAATGGCGAGTAAGTCTCCTGCTTGCGGACTGCGAATCACACGGTCGCGGGCAAAGAAATCGCCGGTCTCGCATACCGGCCCGACCACATCGACTTTCTCCGTTGTAACCGCCCCTTTGCGCAGAAGCACGGGCACAATCTCGTGATACGCATGGTAAAGCGACGGCCGCAGCAGGTCGTTCATGGCCGCGTCTACCACGACAAACTGCTTGCCGTTATTCTGTTTGCGGTAGAGAACTCGGGTTAGCAATACGCCTGCCGGCCCAATGATGGCTCGTCCGGGCTCCAACAGAAGATGAACGCCCAGGCCGTCGAGCGGTTCGCGTAACGCTCTAGCATATTGTTTGGTTCGGCTGGAAAAGCTCGGGTCCGACGTGTTCTTGTAAGAGATCCCCAATCCTCCACCGGCATCGACGTAGCGAATATCCAGGCCGTCCGCGCGCAAAGAACGCACCAGCGAGGCGGCACGCTGCATGGTTTCGCGAAACGGGTCCAGCTCCGTGATCTGGGAGCCAATGTGTACGCTGATCCCGGCTGGCTTCAGATAACGTTCGGTTGCGCCGCGAAGGTAAAGCTCGGACGCATCACGCCAGGGAACTCCGAATTTGTGTTCATGGAGGCCGGTCGAGATGTAAGGATGAGTTTTTGCCGCGACCTGGGGGTTCACCCGTATCGCGAACTGTGCCGTCTTGTGATGATGTGCGGCCCGCGCCGCCAGCAGTCCAAGTTCGCTGCTGCTCTCCACGTTGAACAGTAGGATGCCGGCCCGCAGCGCCTGATCGATTTCGTCAGCCAGCTTGCCGACACCTGAAAAAACGACCTTGGCCGCGGTTCTTGGCGCCGCAGCCATCACCCGCTGCAGTTCTCCACCGGAGACAATGTCGAATCCCGCTCCCAGCCGGGCCAGCATCTTCAGGATCGACAAATTCGAATTTGCCTTGATCGAATAACAAATCGTGTGCTCGCACCCACGGAACGCCTGATCGAATTGCCGGTACCGCTCGCGGATGGTCGAAGCCGAATAAACGTATAGGGGAGTCCCGTATCGCTTCGCTAAACGAGGCAGCGGAATCTGGTCGGCCTGTAACTCGAGGTCGGGCTTGCCAACGAGTCGCGTTTCTCGGCGGTAGATGAACCCCGGCGGGCGTTCTGGCGGACGATTGGCTTTCACTTTTTCGCTTTCACTTCGTGCGGCGACGGCCCTTTCACCTTGAGGGCAACAATCGTTTGATCGTCAAAGGCTTCCATGCCTTCGGCGTGGCCCGACACCGCGGTGAAGATCGCGTCGACTAACTCTTCCGCGCTGCGATGCGCGTTTTCGCGGGCGACCTTTTCCAGACGATAACGTCCGAACATCTCGCCCTTGGAACTGGTGGCGTCAAGAATACCGTCGCTGAGGAACAGGAAGACGTCACCGCGATGCGCGCGCAGGCTCACCTCGTCGTAGGTCGCATTGTTGAACAGTCCGATGGGAAGGCCGGTCGCCTGGATTTCTTCCAGCTTGCCATCGTGAAGATATAGCGGCCGCGGCAATCCCGAGTTCGCCAGTTGCAGTAGTTGCTGGTTGTCGTCCCAGATGGCATAGATCATCGAAACGTATTGGCCCTCGATTGGCCGTTCCGAGAGCGAAAGATTGATAGCCTCCAACATGCCCGCCGCACTGGGCTCTTCGTTGGCGTGCGAGCGCGCTATGCCGCTGACCAGCGCCGCGTAAATTGCCGCCGGCGCTCCCTTGCCGCTCACATCGCCCACGACGATTCCGGTAACGCCCTGCCCACTGTACTTCAAGAAGTCGTAGAGGTCGCCGCCGATCTGACGCGCCGGCGCAAACCGCGACGCGACTTCGGCATTCTTGAACAGCGGCAGCTTCTGTGGCAGCAAGCGGAACTGCAACTCGCGGGCCAGCGCCAGGTCTTGCTCCAGGCGCTTCTCCTGGCGCGCGATGCGTTCGTACAGCGTCGCATTCTCGATCGCGATGGCCACCTGGGCCGCCATGGTGGTCATGATACGGACGTGGTCTTCATTGAAGTAGTTGCGCCGCGTGTGCTCGATGTCGAGGACGCCGATCACCTTGTCTTTGTAGATCAGCGGAATGCATAGCTCGGAGCGGGTCTCGGGATTCGCCTTGATATAGCGCGGGTCCTTGCTCACGTCCGGAACCAGCACGGCCCGCCCATGTTCCGCGGCGTAGCCGACCAGGCCAACGCCCAGCGGAATTTCGTGCTTGAGCTGCACGTTTTCCTTGAAGCGCAGCGAGAAACGATGCTGCAACACGGTGCCGGTGGGATCGAGCAGCAGGATGGAGAACATCTGGTAGTCGATGATGCGGGTCAGCAGGTCGGCAATCCGCTTCAGCAGTTGATCGACATTCAGAATCGAGGTCAGCTCGCGGCTGATCTCGGTCAGCAGCGTCAGCTGCCGCGCCTGACGCGCGACGCGCGTGTACAAGCGTGCGTTTTCGATACCGATTGCGATGCGGGATGCGAACAATGTGAGCAGGCGCTTATGTTCTTCGCTAAACGCCCCAGGCTGACCGGCTTCCACATCGATGACGCCGATAACTTTGTTCTTGGCGATCAGCGGCGCTGCCAGCTCAGAACGCGCGCCCGGCGCGGAGTTGATGAAGTTCTCCTCCGCCGCAACATCGTTGACCAGCACGGCCTCGCGCCGCAGCACTGCCTGCCCGGTGACCCCCTGGCCCACCTTGATGCGGATGCGCTCGGCAACCTCGGGCGGATGGCCGACCTGAAATCGTACGCGCAGCTCCTGGGTTTTCTCGTTCAGCAGCAGGATGGCAAAGATTTCATAGTCGATAACTTGCTTCAGCATCTCGGCCACGCGCTGCAGCAGAGTGTTCAGGTCGAGCGTGGTGTTGACCGCGTCGGCGACCTCAAGCAGGTAAGAATCGAGCGGCGAATGAACCGCAGGCTGTGTGATGGAAGGTGACATCGAAACGGAATTCTTGTCTTTCATCATAGCAGCCGTTTTCGTGTGAGCCAGGCGCGGGACGCGGCTCTTGCGCGAGTGTAGAATTCGGCAGCGCTTGCGCCGCCGCGCCAGGGAACAATGCAGCATGGTATCACCGGCGGCGCGCTTCTTCGTTGGTAAGATCCGCAAGTTGCGGCGCGGGTGCGCACCCACTAGAATTCTTCTCTGCCAAGGAGAGAGAGTCATGCCGTTGCCTGAGTTCAAGCAACTGGTGAACGAAGCGAAATCGCAGATCACCGAGATTGGTCCGGATGAGCTCAAACACATGCAGCAATCAGGGGAAGACTTCACCCTGATTGACGTGCGCGAACGCGACGAGCAGGAGAAGGGAACTATTCCCGGCGCAGTTGCCATGCCGCGCGGCATTCTGGAAGTGAACATTGATCAGATCACCACCGGTAAAGACCGCAAGCTGGTTTTATATTGCGGCGGAGGCAGCCGTTCGGCGCTCGCGGCCCTCAATCTTAAGAAGATGGGTTTCAACAAAGTGATCTCGCTGTCCGGCGGTTATCGCGGCTGGCGCGAGTCGGAAACCCAGTGAACCTCGCTTAACTCTAATGCAATGGCTGTTCCCAACTCCAGATTCGCATGAGGAAAAAATGAATTTGCAGGGAAACCGGTTGACGTGGCTCGGACATGCGACCTTCCGCATTGAAACCAATGATGGAACCGTTATTTACATCGATCCTTGGCTGAGTAACCCGCTTTGTCCGGAGGACGAAAAGCAGGTGAAGAAGTGCGACGTAATGATCTGCACCCACGGCCACGGCGATCATATTGGTGATGCGGTGAAGATCGCCAAGCAGCACAACCCTATGGTGGTCGGCATCTTCGAACTCTGTCTGTGGCTGCAAAAGAAAGGCGCCAGGCAGATCTCGCCCATGAACAAGGGAGGCACGCAAACGGTCGCCGGAATCAAGATCACGATGACGCACGCGGTACACTCATGCGGCATTCAGGAGGACGATGGCAGCATCGTCTATGGCGGCGAGGCTTGCGGTTATGTGCTGGAACTGCCCGGCGGAGTGAAGCTTTATCACGCGGGCGATACCGCTGTCTTCGGCGATATGCAGATCATTCATGAGCTTTACGCGCCGGAGATCGCAATGTTACCCATTGGCGACCATTTCACCATGGGGCCGCGCGAAGCCGCCCACGCTTGCATGTTGCTTAAGCCCAAGACGGTCATCCCCATGCACTTTGGAACGTTTCCGTTGCTCACCGGACGTCCGGGCGAACTAAAGAAACTTCTTGGCCCAGGAGGCCCGGAAATACTGGAGATGAAGCCGGGACTGACGATCGAGTAGGCCCCGGCTGTCGCAGCCCGCTACCGGCGACCCGGATAGTAGCGGACGTTGGTGGGACTGCGGGAACAGTCGGTTTGGAAAGTCTGTTGAAGGGGCGCACCTTTAGGTGCGCCGCACGACGTGCTTTTGTCATCACGAGCCGGCTTCAGCCGGCGAGGGATCTGCTTTACCGGAGCCGAGAACCTACTAATGCCCAACATCACCGATGAACAAGTTGAGAATTATCTCTATGCCATGCTTCCGCCGCGCGAGCTCGTGCTGCAGGAAATCGAGCGCCAAGCCAAGGAGCGCGACATTCCAATCGTCGGCCCCGCGGTCGGTCGCCTCTTCTATCAGTACGCCAAGCTGATCAACGCGAAGACCGTCTTCGAGATGGGCTCGGCCATCGGCTATTCGACCATCTGGTGGGCCAAGGCGGTGGGCGAAGGTGGCAAGGTCCACTACACCGACGGCAGCCGCAAGAATGCCGACGAAGCTCGCCGCTACTTCGATCAGGCAGGCGTGGCCGACCGCATCGAAGTCCACGTTGGCGATGCGCTGGAGGTGCTGTCGGAGCGCAAGGAGCAGTTCGACATTCTGTTCAGCGATGTCGACAAGCACGACTACCCGCGCGTCTTCAACATGGCCGCAGCACGTGTGCGCAAAGGCGGACTCTTCCTCACCGACAATACGTTGTGGAGTGGTAAGGTAGCGTACGCGGCTGGCAATCCCCAACTGTCCAAGCCTGGGGCCGGTGATAAAGAGACAGAAGGCGTGGTGGAGTTGAACCGCTTGCTCTACTCGTCGGCGGACTGGTACACCACGATCATCCCGCTGCGCGACGGCGTCGCGGTGGCGATGAGGTTGTAGCTCTCATGTCCGACATCGCTCTTGCTGACATTCTGGCGATTGCCGCCCATCGAGACGACGTCGAACAGACCTGCGGCGGCACGCTGCTGAAGATGGCCGAGCGCGGTTATCGCACCGCGATCCTTGACCTGACGCGCGGCGAGATGGGCACGCGCGGCACGGTCGAAGACCGCGCGCGCGAGGCAGACGAGGCGGCGCGCATTCTTAAAGCCGGCTGGCGGCAGGCGCTCGACATCCCCGACGGCCGGGTCGAGAACACCTACGAAAACCGGCTGAAAGTGGCGCGCGTTATCCGCCAATTGCGGCCGCGGGTGCTGATCCTGCCTTACTGGCAGGCGCGTCATCCCGATCACGCCACTGCGTCGGTTGTGGGCTATGAAGCGACGTTTCTGGCGGGATTGGCCAAGCTCGACCTGGGCGCGCCGCCGCATCGGCCGTTCAAAATCATCTATGCCAGCCTGTATGCCGACGTTCGCCCGACATTCGTGGTCGACATCTCGGCGCAGTTTGAGATGCGCTTTGCCTCGCTGATGGCCTATCGTTCGCAGTATCAGGACCAGTCGGCGGGCAGCGGCCTGTTCCCGCGGCAGGCGGAAATTCGCGAACGCCTCGCGGCGATGGCCGGATATTACGGTCTGCTCGCAGGCGTGCAGTACGCCGAGCCCTTCGCGCAGAAGGAAGTTGGCTTAGTCGAGGATCTGCTAGCGGTGCCGGTGCAGTCGATTTGAGACGACAAAGGCAATAGAAGCGGGAAATCATATGCATCACTAACAGCCATGTGATGCACTACTCCACAGATTGCATCAATGTCTCTTATAAGTCATAATAATGTTATGCGAACTACAATTACGCTGGATGATGACGCAGCTGCCATCGCTGCACAATATGCCGAAAGCCGAGACATTAGTCTTAGCAAAGCGATTGCTGAACTGATCGTGCGTGGCACGCGAAAATCCGCGCGCATCAAGTATGTAGATGGCCTGCCGGTTTTCGATCTGCCGAAAACAAAACAGCCCATCACTAGTCAGCACGTGAAAGCACTCGAGGCGGAGGAGCAGTGAGCGCTTTTCTTCTCGATGTTAATGTTTTGATCGCGTTGCTACGTCAGGATCACGTAGCCCATAAGTCGGTGAAACGCTGGTTCCAGCATACGGGCAGCAAGCATTGGGCCACCTGCGCATTAACGCAAGCCAGCTTTGTCAGAATCGTTTCCAACCCGAAGTTCGCTGAGCACTCGCTCGATATCAGCGAAGCGTTGGAGATGCTCAGCACCGTCACCAAACTGTCCGGCCATCGGTTTTGGACAATGGACGTTGATTTTCTTGAAGCTGTCCAGCCGTTTGCCGAGAGACTCTTCGGTCATCAGCAGGTAAGTGACGCGTACCTACTAGGACTGTCGGCGAAGAAAAAGGGACGATTGGCGACGTTGGATCGGGCGATTAAGGCGTTAGCTGGAAGCGAGTTCCGCGATTATGTGGTGGTTTTGGAATGAACGATTCTTGCCCGCTACAAGGGCACTTGTCGCCCTACTTCTTCCTCTCCACCATAAAATGCGCGATCTCGCGCAGGGTTGCGGCGCTATCGCCAAAACCATCCAACGCGGCGGAGGCTTTAGCTACCAGGTCGTCCGCTTTCTTCAGCGATGCATCGATCCCAAACAGCAAGGGATAAGTTGCCTTCTCGGTCGCGGTATCTTTGCCGGCAGTTTTGCCCAGTTGCTCCGAGGTCTGGGTTACGTCGAGCACGTCGTCGACGATCTGAAACGCCAGCCCAATGTTTTGGCCAAAGTCTCGCAGGCTCTGAATCTGGATCAAATCTGCACCTGCGTACATGCCTCCGGTGACCACACTGGCGGTCAGCAGCGCGCCGGTCTTGGAGCGATGGATGTACTCCAGCGTCTGCGCGTCGGGCCGCGTGTGTTCGGCTTCCAGGTCCATCACCTGGCCACCGATCATGCCGTCGATGGTTCCGGTGTCGTGCGCGATCTCGCCGATGATGGCCACGCGCGCCTCGGCCGGGCACTGCAACTTCGCCAGCACCTCGTAAGCATAGGTCTGCAGCGCATCGCCGGCCAGGATCGCCGTGGCTTCGCCGAAGGCTTTGTGGCAAGTGGGAAAGCCGCGGCGCAGATCGTCGTTGTCCAGCGCGGGCAGGTCGTCGTGAATCAGCGAGTAGGTGTGCAGCATCTCGAGAGCGGCGCCCAGTTCCTCGATGCCGGGGGGAATGCAACCTTCCACCATTTGCCCGGCCTCCATGCACAGGATGGGCCGCAGGCGCTTGCCGCCGGCAAACACGCTGTGCCGCATGGCCTGATGAATGGAGGGCGGATACTGCGTGGCGGGCGGGAGCAGCCGCTCCAATGTCTCGTCAATGACGATGCGAGCTTGTCGCAGAGTTTCTTTGAGCATGAAGAAGGAAGTATAACAACGGCGCCGGAACTGGTGCGTCACGTCGTGAGGCAGAAGGTCATTGCGCAACTCAATGCCTTTCGCGAAGGCTGAAGCCGCAGATCCCTCCGCTCCGCTCCAACACTCCACCAAACGCAACAACGGCGCTCGGCGGGGACCCGTCTTCGCTCCGGTCGGGATGACAAAATGTGCGGTGAATCAGTGACTCACCACACTCGCTAGGCCGCGGCTGAACGTCCTCGGCTCAGCACCACGTAGCGTTCGGAGGCCAGCAGGATACCGTGCACATCGGCGGAGAAGCAGCAATCGACCGCGCCCACCGCCAGAGCGTCGGACCATATCCGGTCGTCGGCCAGCCGGTGAATGCAGACGAATGCCGTTGCGGGAAATCCTCGGCACAGGTCTCTTAGCTCGGCGAGACTGACAAGTTCCAGGTCCACCACCGCGAACGGCGAACGGAACCGGCACACCGCAGACTTTACTTCTCCGCATGACTTCGCCAGCATGAGATTACGAAATTGTGGACTGAGAGATGCAGCCAGCCGCTCGGCCAACACCGCATCTGGTGAGCGAGAACAACCTTGATGGGCCGCATGAGCAACCTCTTTGAGATGGTTGAAGGAGGGCTGAAGGCCATCAGTTAAGCAATTTGAAGTTTAACCAGATCGCACGATACCGGTGCAGAACGCAATGTTGCATGGGCGGCGCTACTTTGCGGCGTCGCCGGGCTGAGTTATCGATGCAAACGCTTCCGGCTGAAGCTTGCCATTGCGTTTCAGCAGGATTTCGACTTTGCCTTCGGCTTCTTCCAGTCCCTTCCGGCAGGAACCGGAAAGTTTCATTCCCTCGTCAAAGAGCTCGAGCGCGTGGTCGAGCGAGACATCACCCTTTTCCAGCTCCGCCACGATCTTTTCTAGTCGCTCCAGGCACTCTTCAAACTTGGGCAAGTGCAAACTCCTGACGCTGATTCTAGTGCAAATTGGGTCCGGTGGATGTGAAAACTTAGGATGATATGGCAATAAAATCGTTGCCGGGGAAGCGGTAAGAGCCAGTGCCGCCTGGATGACGAAGATCCCGAGCGGCTGCCGGAGAAGACGGCGGTACTGCCGCGGGAGAGGGCTGCGAAGTGGATTGGAAGGGAAGAGCGGAACCAGTGGGTTCGGTCCGTGAATCTCAAATCTGCCGAACAGGCGACAGTTCTTGGGTTGTCATACCGAGCGCAGTCGAGGGTCCTGGTTTCCTTCGTGCCTCCTGTGGCTAGGGTTTTCTTCCGCCCACGCTCTCCGCTTCGCCGCCTCGCCTTTTGCGAACACCCCAACGATGCGCGTACCGCAATTCGCGCAGCAGCCATTCTTTAGCTGGTTCGACATTACCGAATGCCACGAGCGCGTGATCACTACCTGCTTGCAGCCGGGACAAATGGTGTTTCCGCCGTCGGAGTGAATGTTGCCCTCATAGACGTACTTCAATCCCATCTGCTGGGCGAGCCTGCGGGCGCGATGCAGCGTCTCCGGCGGAGTCGGCGGCTTGTCCTGCAGTTTGAAGTCAGGATGGAACGCGGTGAAATGCAAAGGAACGTCGTCCCCAAGATTCTCCAGCACCCAGTCGCAAAGCTCTTTGAACTCCGAGTCGCCGTCGTTCAGCGTGGGAATAATCAAGTTGGTGATCTCAAACCAGACACCGGTCTCGTGCCGCAGCCACTTCAGCGTATCCAGCACCGGTTGCAAGTGAGTCATCGTGATCTTGCCGTAGAAGTCCTCGGTGAAAGCCTTGAGGTCGATGTTGGCGGCGTCGATGTAGCGATAGATGTCGAAGAACGCCTCGCGCGTGATGTATCCGTTCGAGACCATCACAGTGTTCAGGCCCGCGTCGTGTGCCTCACGCGCGATGTCGATGACATACTCGCCCCAGATGGTGGGCTCGTTGTAGGTGAAGGCAATGTGCGGCGCGTGATGCTCCAGCGCAAGCTCGACCACGTTCTCTGGGCTGAGCGTCAGAGAATTTACCTGATCGGATTTCGCCTTGGAGATGTCCCAGTTCTGGCAGAACGAGCACCCCATGTTGCAGCCCGCGGTTCCCATGGAAAGAATCTTCGTTCCCGGGAAGAAATGGTTGAGCGGCTTTTTTTCGACCGGGTCCATCGCAATCGCAGCCGGACGGCCATAGCCTAGCTGGATGAGCCGTCCAGCCTCATTCTTGCGGATGAAGCAAAAGCCGTGCTGCCCTTCTCCGATGTGGCAGTGGCGTGGGCACAGGTAGCAGTGCAGACGCCCGTCGGCCATCGTCTCCCACCAGCGCGCCTCATGGACCTCAGGTTGTAAGACTGTTAACTGCATGGTAACTGCCTATTTCTATTGTAACGCTGAAGAGGAGCCGTCAGCACTCAGCAATTAGCATTCAGCCCGATTGCGAAGTGCCGTGAGTGAAACAGCGCACCGCTAAGCACACCAATTCGCCAAGGCACATGTTGTAAGCGACTGAGTGCTGAATGCTGAGTGCTGAGTGCTGAAAAAAGGGCGGTGGGCGCCTATTTACTTCTGTTGGGGTTGCGGCGCCCACCTTGGATTTGGGTTACTGGTATAGACGTTGCCTGGAGGAAAAAGTTCATCGCATCGCCGAAATCAGGTCGGTTTTTACAAATCTTCACAAATCCGCATGACCTGATCGTGCTGCTGGCTAGTAGCCAAGGCTAAAGCCTATCTCCTCCCGCCGCGTGTTCGCGGACCTGAAGGGCTTCCACTCCGGGCAAACTCAGGAGCTAAAGCCCGGCATTCAAACGACTCGTACGGCACGGCTGAAGCCGTGCCCTTTCAAAACCGATTTATCCGACAGCTTGATAGCTTCTAGTCGCTAATTGCTAATTGCTA
>PMWW01000128.1 GCA_003165795.1 Acidobacteriaceae bacterium | reverse complement strand
CAAAATATGCTTTAAATCACACCTCGATAAGTCTTATGCCGTGGAGGAAGAAATGAGAAATGCTGGTCGCCTCAAACTTGGTTACTATCCCTTGCCGGTAGAGGAAGCCCAGAACATCCGCGCCTTGCTCATGTCCTTTGCGCCTTACTCGGCCATCGATCCGTGTGCCGGCGACGGTACGGCCTTGCTTGAGATCACCAAGGATACCGGCGCCCACTTGGCCGGCATTGAACTCGACGCGGACAGAGCTGCAGCAGCCACTGAGATGGGAATTGCGGCCGTCCACGGCAGCGCATTTGAGTGTCGAGTATCGGCGGAAACGTGCTCGCTGCTGTATCTGAATCCGCCCTATGACAATGAGTTTGGGCCACACAGTAATAAGAGGATGGAACTGATGTTCTTGGAACACTGCTATCGCTGGGTGACCAGTGAGGGCATGCTGGTGTTCGTGGTTCCGGCCCCGGCAGTCGGCACGTGCGCAAGTTTACTGGCCAGCCAGTTTGATCGGATTTGCGTCTTTCGACTGGAACATCCGGAGTCTGTCCGCTTCAACCAGGTCGTGGTGTTAGGCAAACGAAAGAAAGCGCATCTGCGCGGCGAACCCCAAGGAGCAGATGACCTGCTTCGGATTGCGTACATGCCACATTTGCTTCCCGTGCTCAACCAAGAGGTTGTGGAGCGGTATGCGATTCCACCCTCATCGCCCGCAACAGTCACTTACACGGGACTACCTCTAGACGAGCTTGAGGATGCGCTGCAGCGCACTGTGGCCATGCAGAGTGCTCGCGGCATTCTTGTGCGCAAGCAGCAGAAAATGAGTGGCCGACCAGTGACGCCGCTGCACAAAGGCCACGTGGGCCTATTGGCCTGCAGTGGCATGCTCAACGGGTTTTTCGGAGAAGGCGAGACGAGGCACATCGCCCATTGGCGATCGGTGAAGTATGTGGACGAGTTCAATGAGGAAGGTGAATCGGAGGGTGAAACCATCATTCGCAAACGCGAGCGATTCAGCCACGAACTGACACTGGCTTATGAGACAGGGCAGATCGTTGAGCTCAAGGAGACCAAGCTGCATCAACCAGGCCACGAAGTTGATGCGTAACCGCGAGTACCTCTGCGCCCTGCTGTGGTCGCGTTCCCTCTGTCCGGTCTAATATAAAGAGGATCTCCATGACACTGAGCTTCTAATGGGACAAACGCAAAGCTGAGTTGAACCTCAGAGCGTACGGCGTGTCTTTTGGTGAGGCCACCACGGTGTTCGGTGACCCACTCTCGATCACGATCTCTGATCCCGATCATTCCTCAGTAGAAATGCGCTTTCTCGACATCGGTCTATCCTGCTTCGGGCGTCTGCTCGTGGTATCGTACACGGAGCGAGCCAACAAGATCCGCCTTATAAGTGCGCGACTAGCTGTTCGCGATGAGCGAAGACAATATGAAGAAACAGAATAAGAGCAAGGCTCGTAGTTCCGACCAAATGCGTCCCGAGTACGATTTCAGCAAAGGCGTGCGCGGTAAACATGCTACGCGCTATGCAGCCGGTTCTAACGTTGTCGTCTTAGCACCAGACGTAGCTAGCCAATTCCAGACCGCAGACGACGTAAATGAAACCTTGCGGGCAGTCGCGAAATTGATGGAAAGCCGCAGGAGCCGCAGGAAACGGCAAACAGCTTAGGCGCAAGCAGTAACAAAGCTCGGTGGCTGCGTAAGGAAACGCGTTCGGCTCTCGTCAGCGCTCTCAACTTATGCCCATGGCGTCTCGAAAAATGATCCGCATGGCACACCGACTTCCTTGCCCCGAGGACTCACCGTCCCGAAACTCGAATCCCAAGTCCGTGGCCTGATAAATAAGCCTCCGATGCCGGCCGGCGACTTCTTGATGATTGTCCCACTCGGACAATCCCGCTCAACTAAAGTGGGTTGAGTTGCTGCGGATTGAGTACCTGCATCGCCACAGAGCGCTGAAGCACATCCTCAATTGAATCCAGCGGCAGTCCTGTGTACGTGATGGTTGTGGGCGATGATGGCGGAATCGAGCAACGCTCGCGTACTTCATGGTTGGGTACAGGCAGCACTGTGTCCTCATGCTGTATGGCTTCTTCGGAGAAGGCGAGACGCGGCACATCGCACACTGGCGATCCGTCAAGTATGTGGACAAGTTCAACGAGGAAGGTGGAACCGAGGGGGAAACCATCATTCGCAAACGCGAACGGTTCAGCCATGAACTGACGTTGGCCTACGAGAATGGGCAGCTCATCGAGCTGAAGGAAACCAAGGAGGAGGTTCCTAGCAAATCCTCCAACGAATAGGTGCCAGCGGACGGAGGGGTACTTCTTGGATGGCAGGGCGAAGGAGTGATATTGTAGTTGTGTACACACAGGTACACAGCGAGGCTGAAACATGGAAGCGTTGAGGGTCGGCATTCGCGAATTTCGAGAGAAGCTGGCTAGCTATCTCTTGGAAAGCGACGTGCCTGTGGCGATCACTCGTCACGGCGATACCGTTGGCTACTACATTCCTGCCCGACATAAACGGGCGGAGACGGAGCGAGCAGCCCTCAAAGAAGCCGCTTCTCGCTTGCAGCGAGTGCTTGCCAGTGAAGGGATTTCCGAGGACGAGATTCTTACGGACTTCAAGGTCTGGCACAAGACAAGCGGGACGCGGGCGACTGGCCGGGGTTCTTCGGGTCATGCACCGACATCCACCCAACGCGGAAAGAAAGCAATCGAAGCCTGAACGGTCACCAATTTCATGGAAAGTGCGCCAGAAGCTTGCCAAGCATGCATATGTAGCCTATGCTGTGGCATAGGCTAGGGAGGTGGGTATGGCTCCTGAACGACATGTGAAGCTCTTCAAGAATGGCAGAAACCAGGCAGTCCGGATCCCTCGTGAATTCGAGCTCCCGGGCGAGGACGCCATAATCCGCAAAGAAGGCGACCGGCTCATCATCGAGCCCACTCCACCCAAGTCGCTGCTCGCGGTACTAGCAAGCTTGAAGACCATCGACGAGGACTTTCCTCCGATATCAGATCTACCTCTCAATCCGGTTGATCTCTGATGCGCTATCTACTCGACACGAATATCGTTTCCGACCTCATCCGCAACCCGCAAGGCCGCATAGCACAACACATCCGAAAGATCGGAGAGGCAAAGGTTTGCACGAGCATAATCGTTGCTGCGGAATTGCGATATGGCTCCGCCAAGAAACAGTCCGCTCGAGTGACGGCACAGGTGCAAGCGGTGCTTGGTGCGCTTGAGATTCTTCCCTTCGAATCGCCCGCCGATAGCACGTACGGAATGCTGCGTGCCCGGCTTGAAAAGGCGGGTAGGCCGATTGGCGCCAATGACCTATTAATTGCTGCACAGACATTGGCCCTTGGTTACACCATCGTCACCGACAACGAGAAGGAGTTCGCGCAGATCAAAGATCTTCCTCGAGAGAATTGGCTGCGCCACAACTGAAATCCGTTTCCCGGTCTCTTGAGCGTCGTGGGGCTCGATCACCAGAACCACTCATCGTATCTCTGACGCATCCTCTAACATTGCGAGTTCTTCATCCCGTAGAAGGATCTAGGACTATCGCGGGAGACCTTCTTGCCATGAAAAACGCCCACCAACGCTTCGGCAAACTCGTTTATCGGCGACGCACAGAAAAGACGGCAACCAACCTTCGCGTTTTCCTGGATGCCTTTGTGGGAGAGGACCGGGGCAAAGCCCACTTGGTTTCAGTAGTTGGTGGCGACGTGGAGATCGGCGCCCTGGCAGCCGCCTTTGCCAACGGCGACTCATTTACCGTGGTAGATCCTTACGGTGCTGAAAGTATCGTCTCGCTTGGCGAGAAGCCGGTGTGCTTCCGAGGCTCCATCGTGGTTCCCGGTCGGAAGCGGCCACTGAGACATCTTGTAAGCTGCTCGCAGGAATTGGCGGATGCAACTTCGGATGGGAAGCTGCTCCTGATCAGCGACGACCATTTGTTCATTTGGTCTTCACTGGTGCGTCACTACGGCTTGCCGGCCACGCCGGAATGGGGTCCGTGGATGATCTCGCAATTGCACCAGCAAAAGCGGATTCAGCCTCTTCTTGGATTTGGATATGCCGGAGTAGCCGTTAAGGCCAAGCGGAACGTGTTATTGGCTCTGCTTCGGAAGGGGCTGCGCAGCAATCGGCTTACGTTTCCTCGCCAAAATGGGGCCGTTGAATGGCCCGAAATCCAGCTCATCAAGAAGACCGCCTGATTCCCGCGTGAACGAGTGTCTGCGCCGACTGCCGCGGGCCGATCATTCGCGGAAGCCCTTACACACACACACACACACATTCTGAACAGTTCTGGGAGGACCTGCCTTATGGCGTTGCTGCATACAGGCGACCGCATCTGTTCGTCGTGCGGAGGCATGAACGGCCATCACCAGCCGGCGTGCATTGGCGACGAACCTGTTGATGTAATCAGCATATACACGCCAACAAGCAATCGAGGACGGCATCCTGGTCGATTGCGAGCAAGCTCCAATGGGCAAGATGCGTACGCAGGTTCTGAAGTGGCCGCTAGCGATGACTGCTATTGTATTTCATCGCTACGTGTGGCCAATAGAAAGAGAGGCAAACTTGCTTCCAGGCCAGAGTTTGGAAGGCCGCTTCTGGGATGTCGTCAGGATGTTCCATGCAGCCGTCAAGGGGGCAGTCCCGGCCCGACGCATTGACCCGTGCAACCTGCTGTTCGACTTCTACTGCATCGTTGCTGATCCCGCCCTGTGGCCAAACGAGAGGATCGACGCGATCGCCAGGAGTGGGCCAGAGGGTATGCGGATGGTAACGCTGAAAGCCGTCTCCGGGCCTGGCGATGATGGGGAGCCCGTGATGACGTTCATGTTGTCGGAGGAGGATTGAAGGAGCTCGGTCCCTGAATCGTAGTGGACGGATTGGCAGAGGCTGACGACCATCGACTTCCCAAAGCACGTGTGGCGCGGCGCTCGTCGATGTGCATGAACCGTGACATCATGTACATAGCTGATATACTACGGCAGCGAGGAGATGATCCCATGGCCACGGCGACCAAGCGAACCCACAAGCACTTCCAACTCGACTCAGCCAAAATCAAGCGCGCCCAAAGAGCATTGCACGCAAAGACCGAGACCGAGGCCATCGAGCGGGCTCTGGACTTCGCGATTGCAGAACACGAAAAGAATCGCTTGACTCTCGAAGCCACTGAGCGCTTCGTCAAGAGCGGCATTGAAATTAAAGATGTGTACGGAACACTGGGTGGCTAGATGCAGCCCGCACTTTTCGACGCTTCTATCTACATATCCGCTTTACGGCGGGGAAACGGCGCAGCCCTAGCCCTAAGGCGTCTGGCCTCCGACGCACCGCTATGGGTGAGCTCGGTAGTGCTCGAAGAACTCTATGCGGGCGCTGGCGACCGCGAGCGGCGTGTCGTGGAGCGCCTGGAGCGGGACTTTGACAGGGCGAAGCGAATCCTGGTGCCAAACCTAAGCGACTGGACGCAAACCGGTAAAGTGTTGGCTCGCTTGGCGGCCAAATGTGATTATGAGCAAATCGGACAGGGGCGGCTGACCAACGACGCCCTGATTGCAATGAGTGCAGGACGGTTGGGCATCTGCGTGATCACGGCCAATGAACGAGACTACCGCCGGCTCGCCGAATTCCGCCCATTTCAGTGGCAGGTAGCTGCAGTTTAGCCAGCATCTTTCAGATTTGGCTGCCGAATCTTCACTACCGCGGCAGTTGCCGGAACGACTCCAAGTGCCAAGATCCGTCGGGCGTCGATGTTTCCCGGCGCAGGATGTAGAGATTGCCGTCGTCCGCGCGGACCTTGTAAAAGGCATTTGACGGACCGTACCACTGATCGAGTACGTCCTCGACCATGTACTCGTGCCCGTCCAGCCGAAACCGAACTGGCCTTTCGTCGGCTGTTCGACCGGAATAGCAATCCACCTCCAGCTTCATCTCCCCTTCTCTTCCCTTCCCTCGCGCGCGCCTGGAGACAAATAACCTGGCTCGATCCTACTTGGATGATGGCCGATACGGCCGAACCGAAACAACTGACCGCGGCAAGTGCACTTGCCACACCGATCTTGTCCGGAGAGACTCATGCAGACCCCTGTCGACATCTACACGTATAACGGGTTATGTGGTGCACAACATAAAGCCAT
>PMWW01000029.1 GCA_003165795.1 Acidobacteriaceae bacterium | reverse complement strand
CCACGGGACTCCAGGATTTGATACACAGGGATCCAGTACACGCTGGTGGACTCCATCGCGACTGAGCGAATCCCACACCGCTGCAGCCAGTCCGCCAGTGCATTCAGATCGCGGGTAAATGTTGGAAAGCTGCGGACAGGTTCTGGGTCACGGTCAGCGCTAACAGCGACGAACAAGCGACCGAGGTCTGAGAGTTCAAAATGCGGTGGGCTTCGACGGCTTCCTACGGCGTCATGTGTATTGGTCCCATGAACCACTCAGGCTTGAAACCACCAATAGGGAGCAGGGCGAGACGGAACGCGTCGAACTGCGCGTTGATGGCGGCGAAGTGATTGCCGAAACCTGTATCGCCGGCAAAGTAAACGGGCCCATCGGCGTATTCGACTACCCATCCGCACCAAAGCGTGCCGTTCCTGTCGAAGGGCGTTCTAGAAGAAAAATCCTGTGCCGGCACGCAGTGAAGGCGTAAGCCTTTCCACGCATGCAGTTGCCACCAGTCGAGCGCGTAGACCTCCTTGAATCCGGCCCTGGCCATGAGTCCTGCAAGTCCATGCGGGCAGAACACCGCACTTGGTGTTGGCTCGCCAGTCTCTTCAACGTGGGCATGTCGAGGTGATCGTAGTGATTGTGGCTTATGAGAATGCAGTCGATGGGAGGAATATCCTCGAAAAGAATTCCGGGACTACGGTGCCTCCGGGGACCGAGAAAAGAAACGGGACTTGACCCGCTCGGACCACACAGGATCAGTGCGTATATTGAAGCTTTCGCTCTGCAGCAGAAATGTCGAGTGGTTCACAAACGTAACGCGAAGCTGGCCGCCGCTGACGCGATCAGCCGGCCTTGGTCCGGGAGGCGTGGTGACGAATTCGACCCACGCAGCCATCGCTTCGATCTGCGCATCGGGCAGGTATTCGCCGCGACCGGAATCGGCATGCTGTTCTGAAACGCAAGCTTGAGGCACTCCTGCAACCGTGCGTGTTCCTCTAGCGTAGGATCTCCTGTCTTCACCGAGTTGGTGCTTGGCTTAGTCAAAATGAATCCTGTGACCACTGTCCTTGCGCGCCTTGTCGCGGTTGTTGCAAGCCCATTTGGCAATAGCTACCGGCCCGCGGATGGTTGCGTGGCGGGTTGCAGTTCGCCGACTGCGGTAATGCTGAGTTGCACTACTTTATCGACCTTTAGAAACATGTTGCTGGGATTTTTCATGCCCCATTCTGCGAAGGGAATCGAAAACTTGGTGTGGGCCTCGACGGATGTGTTGTTCGCGGTGAAGGGCACTGTAAGGGTGAGTTCGTGGGACGCGCCGTGGATCGTGAAGGTCCCGGCCAGTTGGACCGTTGACGATGCTTGACCAGGCACGAATCCGGTAACGTGCTTAGGAGAAAAAACGATCTCCGGATATTTCGCGCTCTCCAGAACGTTTCTGTTCATATCACCGTCACGCTTCTTGTTCCCGCTGTCACCACTCGTAGCGTCAACAATCAGTTGTCCGCTGGCTTCTCCCGTCTTGGGGTTAAACACAATATCGCCCGACTTCAGCCGGAAAGTGCCTTCCACCTCATGCATGGTCGCGCCGAGGGTCCAGTCGATTCGTGTTTTCGCTGGATCCAACTTCAGTTCGGTTTGCTGGGCCGCCAGAGGCGAAATCAAGGCAAACAGGGCAGATACGAGAACCGGCAGGCACGATGCACGAAGACTTGGCTGTTTTCGATTCATTTTCTCCTCGTAGAAGTGGTTGATTAATGAACCGCAATGATGCACGGTCAGTATAGAATTCCGGCGCCCGCCAGTACCGTCTCCTGCGCTTTCTCCTGAGCAACGAGAGGCACAGCTGCTACAACCGCCGGGTAGAAGTCAGACTGCGGTCCCCATAAAGAAGGCGGGGCAGGTCAGGACTCTACGTCGCATAAGAATAGACCCTTCTTAAATTACGTTCAAAAATCTCGTGCGGAAGGATACTTGTCACCATTTGGCGTCCGCCCGCGACGAGCCGATTTTCCCATTGCCCGATTTGTCCCATCAGAAGCGAGCGTTGCTGCACATGGCGGGTTCGCCCACGGCGCAGCGATTCGTAGCGGCGCAGAGCTGATTCGGGAGAAGCCTCTTTGCAAAACGATTTTGCAAGGACAAGCGCGTCTTCGAGAGCCATGCAGCCTCCCAATCCGAGATTTGGCGTACACGGATGGGCGGCATCGCCGAGCAACATGATTCGTCCATGTCCCCAGCGCTTCAGCGGTGCGAGGTCGTAAGCGCCATTTTTCAGAATGCTGCCCTCGTCCGTCGCGCCGATCAGACGCTCTATCGGTTCGTGCCAGCCCGCGAACATCCGCAGGAGTTCACCCTGCCGCCCTTCGGGAGAATCGACATAGCCCGAATCGGTGTTTGCGGTGGCGTACCAGGTGAACCGGTCGCCGCCGGTATTGAGGATGCCGAAGCGTTTTCCTCGCCCCCAGGTTTCGCTGTTCGAGCCGGACGGAACAGCGCCCATAAGACGCGCCAGCCCGCGCCAGATGGTGTAGCCCCGGTAGATGGGTTGGTGGACTCCCAATAGCTGAGAACGGACGCGCGAGCGCACACCATCGGCACCGATAATGAAGTCGTGTTCCGCAGAGGTACCGCCTCCTGACACACTCCCGGAGAAGTTAACTCTGACGCTGGTTTTTCGGTGCTCGAAAGATTCGAAATCGTGGCCGAGGCGGATCCGTTCGGGCGGCAGGGCCGAGAGCAATGCATCTAGCAGGTCCGAGCGGCGTGTGCACAGCGCGGGCACCTCAAACCGGCCCACCCCAATATCCATTAGGATCGTACCCGCACTGGAGCGAACCAGAAAATGCTGGCTTGAACCGCTCGATGCCGCTACCCTTTCAAGCAG
>PMWW01000041.1 GCA_003165795.1 Acidobacteriaceae bacterium | reverse complement strand
TTTCGTGTCTTCATGATCATGAATAATGCGGGTTAAGTCCGCTAAATTGGCGGAGAGCCGGGAGTGAAATGCCGCCTGGTAATAGCCCTTGTCCCTGACAAGGTTGGAGAATTGGGCGGCCTTCCATTTATTTTCCTCCGCGTCATAGGTCGCGTTGAAAACCGTGGCATGACAGTGAAGTTGAGGGTCTGGCGTTCCGTCTTCCAGGGGCCGCGTCGTTCGGTGAACGAACCCGGCCCAGACCATATTGCCCGTGACCCGGTCTTCGTCTTTGCCGTTTGCCCGGACACGCGCCATCATGGCGGTTTCCATTTCCCGCATCGTGTCGCGGGTGGCATCTTTGAACGCTTCTAAAATCCGTTCATCCCCACCCACTTCGTAGGCGAGGCTGACCGACTTCGGGGCGTCGAATGTGAAGTCATACAGCACGCGCCGGTCGGCACGTGTGTTTCTCGTGAGGCTCTGTCCGGTTTCGGGATGCTGGTTATCGCAGAGGCTGAAATAATCCTCGCGCTTTACCTCGCCTTTGAGCCCTAAAAGCTTCGTACCGAGACCGTGCCATTGTCCCGGCATCTCGGCAGCGTCCTTCATGTAGTAGTCGGAGCGCTCAAGCTGCCTCGTGTAGTAATCCTTGGCCGCCTGGCTGTTCGATGATGGCGTGATGAAAAGCATGCGACCGCCCCGTCGGAGGCCTATTTGGCGTCCTTCTTGGGCATCGGACGCTTGTAAGTAAGCGTGTAGCCCTTCTCGGCGCCGGTTTTGGTCAGCGTGTAGTAGCCGGAGGCGAAGCTCGGTTCCTCGAAGCTGACCGAGATGTAATGTCCCCGGTCGTCCCCGCGCTCCCATGCCACGCCGATTTCCTTGCCGCCGGACAGAACGGTGAAGTCGGGGTGATTGTCCTTCTGCTTGTCTGCGTTGCGCTCAAAGGTGGCATTTGCCTTGATGGCGAGGGTGTCGAGCTTGCCGGTGAATCCGGTCTCCGTAGCGGTGAAACTGCCGATGATTAATGCTGACTTTCTCATAACTTTCTCCTTTGGTTGTTTGAAGCCGCCTTATGCAGCTTCTTGACGGCGAACGTTGGGCGCGCGGATAAGCGATCAAGTCATAGGATTTTGTTTTCGCGATGAATGCGCGCTCTATAGCGCAGAGGAAAATCCGTCATTGACTTGTGAGAGACGCGTGCATAGTCGCCGGAATACAAAGAAGCGGGCATAAGAAGCGGCGGAATGCCAAAGGAGAGAGGCTGGGGTCAGCGGTTTGAATGGCTGTTCAAGACGCGCGGGAAACACGGCGGGGGGTAGCCGCATTGGGAGAGCAAGCCAACGAACATCCGGACAGAAGCACCTTACTGCGCGCGGCTCGAATCCTTCCGAGCTCTTATCGTCGCACGGTGGGTCAAACGAGTGAATTCGAGGCGGATAACCGCAGGTCCAGAAGACTTGGCCGGGTTTTCTTGGGAGTAGTCGGTGGTGAGTGCGGCTCCGATGCGTCTGCCGATTTTGAGACTTCTTCGATGACAGAGGCCTCAAAAAGGTCGGGAATCACTCCTTTGGGGGTTGGATGACTGGATTCCTCGAAGTTCGTGGGAGCGTCTTCGATGCCGTGCCGCCGCAAGGACTCGCCCATGACACGAATCAGCTTCGCCGCCGCGCCCAGGAATGCGGGGGATTCCGACGACACCTTTCCATCGCCATGCTCGGCCTCGAATCGCCGCTGCACCGGCATGATGTCGCGCAGACCGGCAACGGCTTCCCGGACAGCCGGTTCAGCGAGCACCTCAGCCTTCACCGCATTGAGCTTATTGAATTGCGCCTCCTGTTCGGGAGTCGGGTTCTCGATAGTGAGATTCCCGAATGTCAGAGGATGTGTTGGCATGGTTTACTCGTAGTGGATGGTTGGACGCCGAGCCTGAGCCCACAGTCTAGGGTGGGGATAGGCATGTGAACAGTGAATTATTTATGACAAGAGGGCTCGTACGCGGCACGACCACGACGGGCTTTTGATGCTATATCAATGCCTTATCTCCATAATAACTGCGTATTAAACCTGGTTTTTCTAATGCATCTGGTCGCACTCGTATTGGAAGTTAACGGGAAAATTTCCGCTGAATCTCACGGCGTTTTTCACTATACAGCTCTGACCGGCGGCAATCCCCTCGCATGTCACGTCAGTGAAAAATTGGGAGTTGCCCTGATCCAGAAATTTGAGATGCGTTTTCAGATGGGTAATGTCGAAGGATGAATCGTTGTAGAAAACGGCGTCATGCCAGATGAATCCTGGGCCAATGTGAGTCCGCAATCGCACGGTCGTAAGCTCGGCGAATAATCGAGGCCGTTCGCGGCGCAGATTGGCGAAATCCGAAGTTTTTCTCACATCCGGCAGATTGTTGAAGCCATGCTGGTACGCCCGCCTTAGCCATTTTGCCGAGTCGTCGGGTGAATCAACCGGGCTCATCAGCTTCGCGTAACGGTACGAAAACAATGCGTCATCGCGCCATCTGGGCAAGGCGACCGTGGCCGCACGAACTGCTTCGCCATAGCGCCCCGAAAAGGCCAACGCACGAGAGATCTCGACATGGCCGTAGCCGGTTGCGTCCTGGGGGTTGAGTGCAAGGTACGTCCTGCTGAGGACAAGCGCACAGGGAGCCGAAGCGGTCGGCCCGTTGGAGTACATGCCCGAGCTTTCGAGATTGGCCGCCTGCAGAGCAAGATCCGTAGCCTTGCTTATGAGGAACTGACGATAGGGATCATAGAGTCGGCGCGCTGGAACCAATTCTGCCGCATGCACGCATAGCTTCGCGCGTTGCACGGATGTTGCAGCGGATGTGTCTTTCTCGCTCCCCTGTATGGCGGAGAAATAGATTGCGAACGGGTTTCGAGGTTGACGGCTCGCCCATTGGCTTGGCGATTCGGCGCGATCGAGGTCGAAATCCACCTCGCCCGTTTGCCAGTGCTTCCGGTCCATCAGCTTCCTGGATTGCAACGCCGCTGATCCGAGGACCGCGTTTGTCTTATCGGTAAGGCGCTGCTTGGCGGTTTGGGCGGCCGCTTGCCGTTCGCGACTTATAGTCCAACCTTGTTTGAGGGCCGACCAGACAGCGCCTACAACAATATCTTCTAAAATGTCACTGCCGGTGCGCTCCTCATTGTCATCATTGAACCCGCTCTTTAAGCCGTCTATGGCAGCCTGGACGGCCCCCTTCTTAGTCTGCTCAATGGCACGTTGCTCTATGACTCCGAGTTCTGCAAGATAAGCTTCGTTTGCATCAATAAGCGAAAGGCTGTCGTCGTAGGCACTCAGCAAGCCAGGATCGAGGCGGTTGGCCAGTATCGTATGTCTGACGGTTAAAAGGATCTGTCTGCGATGCTCCAACTCCGCGACAAACGCTTTTGGGCTATCGGCGCTCGGCCATGTCAGGTAGTTTTCCTCCAGCATGTTGAGTAAGAACAACTCTTCATCGACATTTCCCGCTGTCCTAATCGACAATGGGGCATCGGCTCCATCCCTCGCAGTGTAGCGGGTAGCAGCGGTGGCCCTTTTCGGCATGAGGCTGAACCCGCAAAGCGCCAGAACGGCCACGCTGAGACGAAATCGGACACAGACGCTGCGACGCAGAAACATATCCCACCCTTCTGGAAAAGCCGCAATCGCCGTGCGGAAGGAAGCATCACGGCCTTTCTGAAGGGTAACTCTTAGTGGATTATTTTGCCCAAGTACTTATCAGAACCTAGCCGGAACTCCGAAGTTTCGGAGCCTTCCTTCCACGCCTGCCGAAACCTGCAGGAAGGAATAAATGAGAAACGTTACTACGGTGCAATGACCGCGTTGCAGCGGTTAAGAGTGGTTCCAGGACAAGAACCGCCGGCAAACCGCTGACCGAACGTGCTTGGGCTCTGCTCCTTCTCCATCTGAGGGTCGTCCGGCGCTACCTGGCGTTCGTTTTTGTCGAGGTCGAGAGCGGCGTTAAGCTGCGCCTGTTTGACAAGCAGTTCCTTGAGGCGCTGCTCGTGTTCGAATGGCCGGTCGAGTTGCTCCTTGTATTCCGCGAGGGCCTTCTCCTGCCGCTGGATTTCGCGTTGCTCCTCACCTGCCCTACGGTCAAGAGACCGTATGGCGTGCTCGATGCTCTGTATGGTGCCCAGGGGATTTTCGGGGTTGAGCTGCGCGCGGTAGGTAAGAGCGCCACGCACTAAAAGGTCTGGGTCATTGTCAACGCCAAGGGCGTGTCCGCGACTCAGGATTTCAAACCCTTTGAATTTCCCGCGCACTTGGGCGGTCCCATCGTTGCGCCAGGATAGGACGACTTCATTGAGCGCTTTGGCCGCTTCCTCGCGCGCTCCCTTGCCGCAGAAGGTGCGGTTGCCGACGGTCATGGTGAATTCATCACTTTCATTGGCATCGCGCGTGGCGATGTCGGCCGCGATGCGCTCGGCGGTTTCCTTCGAGCGGCGGATATGGTCGGGGAGGTTTCTGACCTGGAAGCGGATATTGTGCTGCTGGTTGACGTGCGATGCACGCAGCAGGCGTCGCGAAAGCCGTACCGACCCGACACCGGCTGAGCCTAGCGGTTCGTTAAACGGGGTTATTTATCTGATATTGTCAATCGCTTAGAATACACAGAGCCGGTGGCATGACATGACGACTTAAAAAGGATGTGGTCGCACGCGGAACGATTGTCACAAATATTTAACTTTTCCCAAGCGTCTAACCAAGTTAAGCTTCGCCTAGGTAACAAACAACTGAAGCAAGAGTTTTATGAAGACAACTGTAGATGGAATTAACGGGCCCGTGGAGGTAGATGACCCGCTCGGGTCAGCTACCGTAGCTGCCGGAAACGCTGCCAATCAAGTATGGCGCACGGTGCAGGCATGGAAGGGCAGAGAGGCACCATCAGATATTAGTTACGAAGTGCAGAAGCACATAGCCGAGAAGGTGAAAGGGGCCCTAGGAGCGAAGGATAAGCCGGCCATAGGCCGCTTCACCGAAGCTGAACAGGTTCGGACCCCCACCAGGGGTCCGCGTGAGCAGGGTTAGCCTGCACCGAAACGAGCGGTGAATAGTTGGCGATAAAGCATCGACGAAATCAGTTACTTTCCAAT
This sequence comes from Acidobacteriaceae bacterium, assembly GCA_003165795.1. Taxonomy (GTDB): domain Bacteria; phylum Acidobacteriota; class Terriglobia; order Terriglobales; family Acidobacteriaceae; genus Bog-257. The sequence goes on along the minus strand of PMWW01000041.1, from coordinate 5,022 downwards.
CGATGTGACGCTATGTATTTCGTCTAAAAAACCAGGTTTTTCTTGTTACGGGGCTCACTTCTTGCTTGGTGCCACAGCGAGGGCAGAAATTTACTTCAGGCGTCAGAATATTTCCACATTTGCTGCAAACGCATGCTGCTTCAACGGGCGTTGGCGGAGGCACGGAGTCAAGGGCCCATCCGCACTTCGGGCACGTGGGATATTTGGCGTTAACCTCCGTGTGGCAGATAGGGTTAGGGCACGTTATGCGTAATCCGCCCTCATGCTCACCAATGGGGTCGTGTGCGTACTGGCCATTGAGGATCTTTCCGTAGTCTGCCGATTGGCTATATTCGTGGAGTTGCTTCATCCGAACAGGAACATAAGGGTGAGTACTCTCGGAGCTTCCGAGGATCGAGACTACACGAACAATCCTACTGACCTCCTGGTGCGCCCCCGATTGAGACATAGCGGACTCAATGTCAAGTTCATCCTCAAACCCTGCAACTTTACCAGCTAGCTTTCCGAGTGCCATCAACCCAGGTTCAACAGCCTGTAAGCACAAAAGACCTGCACGGTCGCATGTAAGTTCCGCGCGGCGGTACCATTCCCAGAAAGCTAGCAATAGTGGAACACGGATATAGCCGATGCCAGGAACGGGAATGAGGGAAGCGGCAATGTCCCAATATTGGATAAGGAGAGCTCCAAGCTGCCTATAGAGACCGTGGCCAGACTTGATGTGTCCCAGCTCATGGCCGATTACGAAGCTCAACTCGTCTCCAGTCATACCCTCAACAAGCGAAGAATGAAGAACCAAATAAGTATGGCGATGGCCTACGGTATAAGCGTTCATAAACGGACTGTTAGTGACATACACATCGGGAACCGGACAAGACAGAATTGCGGAGCAGCGTACGACCAGCCTGTGCAGTGAAGCAAAACACTTCGTATTGGCGCGAATCATCTGCTGGTTGTTTTCGACAAACGTCACTCCTTCCGTGAAATTCTTCTGCAGGTAAATAAGGAGTGTTGATGCTCCTGGCACCTTTTTGAGCGCAGCGAGCGCCTCCTCGTCCCCAGGGTAGACAAAGGAGCTATATGAAATATCTGGAAACATTAATTGGGCAGGAGAAAACACCCGGCAATTGTCGATTTCAGCAGCGCGTGACATGCGGCGCATTATAGCACTGGGCTTAATGCAAAACATTACTCCCGCTCTACCTTCCATTTTTGTCAAATTACGGCTTCCTCCCCTCCGAGAACCGCACGGACTAAGCTTCCAATTACCTTTGTTCGGCGGGATTTCGAGTTGCGATAGGGTGATAATTCGAGTTCGCCGTTGTAGAAGCGCCCCAGCATCTTCGCGGCGAAAAGTGGGGCATCTGAGCCGGTGAACAGGTCGAGTACCGCACCCTGCGGGAATAAGAAGGTCGACAAGCGGTCGGAGCACTGAGAGAAGTTTCGGCGGGCGCAGCCGGTTGCCGAATCGTTCACTGAATATCGGCGGAAAGGATTTTACAGCGCCATCTCGGTTCCTCGGTCGGCGGATACACGGGCTGCGAAGGTAGACGGAGCTTGTTCTTTGTCGCTCTGCGGGTCATCGGGGGCTACCTGGCGCTCGTTCTTATCTAGGTCGAGAGCGGAGTTAACCTGTGCCTGTTTAACTAGCAGTTCCTTGAGGCGCTGTTCGTGCTCGAAAGGCCGGTCGAGCCGCTCCTTATAGTCCGCTAGGGCCTTTTCCTGCCGCTGGATTTCTTGCCGTTCTTCATCTGCCCTGCGGTCAAGGGAGCGGATAGTGTGCTCGATGCTCTGAATCGTTCCGAGAGGGTTTTCCGGGTTGAGCTGCGCCCGGTAGGTTAAAGCGCCTCGGACATAAACCTCGGGGTCATTTTCACCGCCAAGGGCGTGTCCGCGACTGAGGATTTCAAGCCCTCTGAATTTGGCGCGTGCCTGGGCGGTCCCATCGTTGCGCCAGGATAGGACGACTTCATTGAGCGCTTTGGCCGCTTCCTCGCGCGCTCCCTTGCCGCAGAACGTGCGGTTGCCGACGGTCATGCTGAATTCATTACTGTCATTGGCATCGCGCTTAGCGATGTCGGCCGCGATGCGCTCGGCGGTTTCCTTCGAGCGGCGGATATGGTCGGGGAGGTTTCTGACCTGGAAGCGGATAGTGTGCTGCTGGTTGAAGTGCGATGCACGCAGCTGGTCGAGCTTGCGGATTTCGGTATCGACCTTCACCTTTTCCATCACGTCCGGATTGCCCGAAGCGATGGCCTTGATTTCGGCGTAGGTGAGAGCGCCGCCCTCTAAGTCTTCGGCCTGGCGCACGGTGACGCTGCCGTTCATCACCTGCTGTATAAACCTGGCCTTGGTCTCCAACGTCTGCCACATATAGGCATCGAACGAGCCTTCGGTAACGTAGCGATAAATATCGACCGTTTCATTCTCATTTCCCTGCCTCAAGACTCGTCCGTCGCGCTGTTCGATGTCGCGCGGTCTCCACGGGGCGTCGAGATGATGAAGGGCCTTGAGGCGCTTCTGCACGTTGGTTCCAGCACCCATCTTTTCCGTGGAGCCGAGAAGTATCCGGACTTTCCCGGCATTCACTGCGTCAAAAAGGGTTTTCTTCTGCGCGTCGGTGTCGGCATCATGGATATAGGTGATTTCCTTGGGCGGTACGCCTTTCGCAATCAGCTTGTCGCGGATGTCGTCATAGACATTGAAGCGGTCGGGATGCGGTGTCGATAGGTCGCAGAAAACAAGCTGGGTAAGGCGTTTGTCCTTCGTGGTCTCCCACGTATTGAAGATGCGGCTTACGGCTCGGGAAATCTTTGTATCGGCATCGATTTCGACATTGCCTCCCACGAGACGCATATCAAGCGCGGCTTTTCTGCCGTCCCCGGTGATTTTCAGCATGTTGTCCACGCGCGGGTCAACTCCGCCGCTCCTGAGCCGCTGCGCACGCTCGACCAGGGTGCCGACGAAGGCCTTAAGCTGCGGGGACGCGGCAGCGGCGACGACATGAGGCTTGCCTCCTTCAATGTCGGGCCGGGGCAGCTTCAGCATGTCGGCGGTCTGCACGTCGGCGAACGAGCGGAACATCGACAGCAGCTCGGGCAGGTTCACAAATTTCGCAAACCGCGTATGCATCCGGTAGCCCGAGCCGTCCGGTGCCAGTTCGAGCATCGTCACTGGCTCGCCGAAGTTCGCGGCCCAGGCATCGAAATGCTCGACGCCGGCGGCTTTAAGCATCTCCGGTGCGAGGTAGCGCTGCAGCGTGTACATCTCGGCCATGGTGTTGGATATCGGAGTGCCGGTGGCAAACACCACGCCGCGCCCGCCGTTGCGCTCGCGCAGATATCCGGTCTTGATAAACATATCGAGCGCGCGATTGCTCTCGGCGTTGGGCAGGCCGGCGATGCGGTTCATCTTGGTGACGAAGCCCAGATTCTTGTAAAGGTCTGACTCATCGACAAAAATCTGGTCTACTCCCAGCTCCTCAAAGGTCAGCGTATTGTCCTTGTTCTCGCGGTCGGCGCGCTCCTTGAGCTTGGTGGTCAGGCGCTTTTTCGCTTTCTCCAGTTCCTTGACGATGCGGCGGTTGTCTCCCTTCTCCGCTTTGGCCTCGTAAATCGCTTCTTCAAGCTGGGCGAGCTGCTTATCGATGAAACGCTGGAACAGCGCGTCGGATACGGGGAGTAGCTCAAAGGATTTGTGCGAGACGATCACCGCGTCGTAATTGCCTGTGGCGATACGTGCCATCGCTTTCTGGCGGTTTCCGGCGCTGAAGTAGTCCTTTCCCGCCACAAAGATGTTGGCGTGCGGATAGAGTGCCAGGAACGCTGTGCCCCACTGGTCCACAAGATGGTTGGGAACGACAATCATGGGTTTGGTGGCAAGTCCGAGCCTGCGCATCTCCATCGCGGCGGCGGTGATTTCCCAGGTTTTTCCCGCGCCTACCGTGTGCGCCAGAAGCGTGCTGTCGCTTTGCAACATGCGCCACACCGCATCCTTCTGGTGCTTGTCGAGATCTCCTTCGCGCAAGACATGCTTGTTCATTCCGGGGAAGGTGAGGTGGGAGCCGTCGAAGGTGCGCAGGCGGATATTGTTAAACGTATCGTTGTAATAGCGGGCGAGGCGGTGCGCTCGGGTCTCATCCTTCCACACCCACTCACTGAATTTTTTCTTCAGTTGCTGCTGCTTCTCACGCGCTGCCAGGGTCTCCTGTTGATTAATGACGCGCGTGTCCTTGTCGAGCTGGTCATAGACGGTAGGCGTGCGTCCGTTCAACGCCTCTTCGATGAGTTCCGAGGCCTTCATCCGGCTGGTGCCGTGCGTCGTAGTGTTGGCGACGCCCGATTTGGCATAGCTGTCGAGCGCCACGGTCCAGGTAGCGATGGCGCCGCTGTGGCTGACGGTTACCGCGCTCTTAGGAACGGACAAAAGCTCAGAGATGAAATCCTGTACGTCACTCGCGGGAATCCAGGATGCGCCGAGACGGGCGCTGATATCTCCCGGCAGGAGGTCCGGGGGCTGCACGGCCTTGAGGGCCACGACGTTGCGCTCATATCCGCGCTCCAAGCTGGCGGCGGCTTCTGCGGCCTCAAGCTTGGCGCGCACATCGCCGCTTAAATAGCGGTCGGCGGTTTCCCACTCACCGCCATCGGGATTGCGATAGATGAGGTCATCGAGCTCGTGCTGGAGCTGCCTTTCCGTGCGGCCCGTGAGCGCACACATGCGCGGCCAGTGAATCGTGCCGGTCTCGTTCAAGGCGATGGCAAGAGCCTCGGCGGCGGTCTCGACGTGGCTAGCGGGCGTGTAGCGCTCCAGCGTGCGCCGCTCGAATATCGCGGTCTTACGCGCGCGGCTGGTCTCCGGGTCGTAGTTTTCAAGCGAAAGCAGGAGAGGGTGGTCCGGGTCACCGGCAAAAGCGCGGATGTTGTCGCGCGAGGAGAGGGGGCCGTGCCGGTAGACGAAGGCGTCGTACATCCGGTTCAGCAGCCGCCGCCCTTCGGCAATCTCATGCTCGGGGGCGTCATCAAG
>PMWW01000159.1 GCA_003165795.1 Acidobacteriaceae bacterium | reverse complement strand
AGCCGGCGGCAGCAACTATGTTTATCGAATTTTTCAGCCGCCTGTGAAGTCGGCGAGGGTTGACAGCAATATAGATATCAAGGATTATGACGGCGCAGCTAAAGCTACGCCCCTTCAAAGGCACCTTAGGGCGGCTTTTCCAGCGAAGCTACGGCGCTACTCGTACCGAGCTGCTCTGGTGAGTCACCGTTGGCACCTTGGAGTCGAACTCCTCTTTGGCGAGGCCGATGCGGTGCAGCAGGCAGGCATAGCGCGGGTCGTTTCGAATGGGATCGTAGATCGGGCCGACCTTCAGGTAGCAGAGCAGTGGATCGCGCGCTTCGGCTGCTTTTTCCAGCCACTCGAAGGCCAGCTCAATCTCGCCCATTCCCAGGTAGAGCATGACCCAGGTGATGGGCGCAACGTAAGCCTGCTGCGCGGCCGCGTTCACCTCGTCCAGCGTTTGCAGGGCTCGTGCCTTGTCGCCTGAACCTCCGTAGCACGAGCCTAACGGCCCCAGGATCAGAGAATTATTTCCCGACAGCTCGCGCGCTTTTTCCATCACGGCAATGGCCTCGGGGTACATGCGCTTCTGTTCGTAGTTTAGCCCCACCACCACATGCGCCTCGATGTCGTTAGCGTCCAGGTCGAGCGCGCGGCGGCAATGCTCAAGCGAGCGATCATAGTCGCGGCGATAATGAAACACGCCCGCCAGGTACATATTGTTCGGCACGGAGAGCGGATCGACGGCCAGCGCGGCGCGAATCTGCTCCTCCGCCTCTTCGAATCTGCCGGTCTGCACCAGCAGCAGGTTGTAGTGCACGTGAGGAAGCGCCTGGCCCGGCTTCAGTTCGATCGCCCGCAAGTACTCGCGCTCCGCCTCTTTCCAGTCCCAATCGAACCACATGCGGACCAAGCCCATGGAAGCGTGCGCCTCCGCCAGCGTGTCATCGGCGGCCAGCGCTTTGGCGGCGGCTTCTCTCGCCATCGGCCACGCCTCATTGGGAGGCGCCAATCCCCAGGACGCAACCGCAACATGATAATCGGCGATTCCGCTATACGCCGGCGCATAGTTGGGATCGTGGGTGAGTGCGCGCTCAAAGTATTCCAGCGCCTTCTGAAACCCTTCGCAGCTGCGTTTGTTCCACTGGAAGCGTCCCCGCAGATACAGATCGTAAGCTTCGAAATTATCGGTGTAGCGCTTCACCAGGCCAGTGCCGGCTTTGGAGCCAAGTTCCACCCGCAGCAGGTCGGCAATGGATTGCGCCATCTCTTCCTGCACCGCGAAGATGTCGGTCATCTTGCAATCGAAACGCTGCGACCACAGACAATAACCATCGCTTACGTTGACCAGCTGCGTGCTGACGCGCACCCGGTCGTCCAGCTTGCGCACACTGCCCTCGACCACCGACGATACTTTGAGCTGCTCGCCAATCTTGCGCACGCTGACTGCCTTGCCTTTGAACTCGAAGGCCGAGGTGCGTGACACCACTTGCAGTCCGGGCAAGCGCGAGAGCGCATGGATCAACTCCTCGGTAAGCCCGTCGCTGAAGTATTCGCTGTCGGGCTCGGGGCTGAGGTTGAGGAAAGGCAGCACGGCCACCGAGGCGTGCGGCCGGGGCGCTACGGCGAACTGCGGCACCGTGCCGGTCTGCAGTGACAAGGCGCGCACCGCCTGAATCAACTGATCGGTATTTCTCTGCCGCTGCTCACGGTTCTTCTGCAGCGCCTGGTTGATGATTTGCGCCAACTCCAAAGGCGCATCAGGACGCCTGGCAGCCAGCGATGCCGGCTCCGCCTCCATAATCGCGCGGATAATGAGCGCTTCGGTCCGCGCCTCGAAGGGACGCTCGCCGGCCAGCATCTCATACAGCATGACGGCCCACGACCATATGTCGCTGCGTCCGTCCAGCGGATCGCCGCGCAATTGTTCAGGAGACATGTAAGGCACGGTGCCCACCACTCCGCCCGGATTGGTGAGGGAGACATCGCGAGGAAACTTAGCCAAGCCGAAGTCCACGATCTTCACCACTCCGTCGGGCGTCAGCATGATATTGGCCGGCTTGATGTCGCGATGCACGATGCCCATGCTGTGCGCCTTGGCCAGGCCGAGCGCCACCTGTTCGGCAACGTTCACCGCCTCTTTCAGCGCAAAAGGCCCACGCTCCAGGCGTGACCGCAAGTTCTCCCCCGGACAATACGCCATCGCGATGAACAACTCCCCTTCATCGGTCTCGCCAAATTCGTGGATAGTGCAGATGTTGGGGTGGTCCAGCAACGAGGCGGTGCGCGCTTCGCGGACGAATCGCGATCTCTGTTCCGGATTGGAAGCGATCTCGCGAGAGGTGAACTTGATCGCTACCGGGCGGTCGAGTTTCAAGTCCTGGGCCTGGAAGACCGCACCCATCGATCCCTTGCCCAGTCGCGCCATGACGCGGTAGTGAGAAATAACTCTGCCGATCATCCCGAATGGCCTCGGAGACTGTACAGACAGCCTACTTATTGTGGGTGCCTATTGTACAGCTTCGTCGACCACGCGGGTGAGCAAGCTGACGGTCTGAAAGGCGCTGACGCCCATAATGGAATGGTGCGCCTCGGTCAGCGGCAACGCGTCGAGGGCATGGTCAAGATCGTCGCGATGTTGGGGATCGAGCCTGCCATGCAGCAGCAGATTACTGAAAGCGCGCCGCGGAAGTCCGATGCGGTCTGCCAGCTTCTCGAAAAACTCCACCTCGGGCGGCGTTCCCTCCAGCACGGCAATGAAACCCAGCAGGGCCACCGGGTGAACGTGCCGGATCCAGTAATATTGCGCCCCCGCCAGCGCTGCCGCCGACGGCGGTGGTATGCGCTTCAACACTTCTTCCCGCCGGTATCCCAGGGTCTCGAGGTCATCGAGCACCCAATCGTCATGACCGGTCTCTTCCGGAATATGCTTCTTGAAATAGGCGAGCATGCCTTCCGCCACCGGATCGGAGTCGAGCCTCTTCTCGCAGGCGGCAGCGGCGGCTTGCATCAGCGGCACACTACTGCGAATGACGGAATGGTTGCGGAAAAGGAACTCGGGATAGATTTCGCGCAACCGCGGATGGGTCCACAAAGCCTTGGCTGCCGCATCCATGTCCCCGCGGGCCAGGCGGATCTTATCTCGCAATCGCCGGCTATGACTTAGGTTATTCATGCAGTAAGCAATGACAAGCGGGGCTGGCAAGGCAGCCCCGTAATCCTAAAACACAATCCCAATCGGGTGTGTGGTGGGCGAGGCCCCGGGGGAGGACGAGCCGCAGTTCCGGACCAGAAAGTCGGTGGTGACCGCCTGACTGACGCTGATCAGGGCGTTGACCTCATCGGTCGACAGGTTATCGATTGTAGCCTGGTCCTCCGAGCTGAAGGTTGCTCCCGAGGCGATCAGACCGGCATTCGTCAATGTAACTATGTTCGTCGACATGTAAACCTCCATTGGCGCGCTGAAGTTCTAGGCATTGCAGGGAGCGGACAGAAACTGACGCAAGCGGCAGTTTCTCTGTCTTGGCAAGTTACGTACTACGAAGAAACTCTACTGACGGCCGGATTTTCAATTGCCGCGGGATGACCGATGGCCCAGTCAACCACTCAGCCTGAGTTTGCGAGTGCGGAAAAGCTATCACAACCGGAGAGATTGTCAAGCGATAAAGTGATGGCGGGTGATGTCAAGCTGCTTGTGT
>PMWW01000071.1 GCA_003165795.1 Acidobacteriaceae bacterium | reverse complement strand
CTTCACGAATAAAGCGGGCTAAAAGGGTGAACTTCAGGATCTAGTCGAGCGGAATCCTCTTTCAGCGAAGCGTATACCCGGTGAAAAGCGTGAGGACCGTTAGGAGTACGATTCAACGTCTAGTTCGAGCACTTTCAGTCACAGTAAGGCCGCTTCCATAACGTTTTTTGAAAAGGGCTTGGCAGGCTCTATTGGCGGGGTTCCTAACGCTCCTAACGGTTTTGCAGAGTGTAGAGGATGCGTTCCAGGCAACCACAGTCGCAATGTCGGATGACACGAAGGACTTGGGTTCCAAATAGGCTAAGGAAGTGGCTAGAACTGATGATTTCGACACGGCCACAACTCGAGGTGCTAACATCAGCGGAGCTGGCGCAACGTCTTAAGGTACGCGAGAGTTGGGTAATCGATCAGAGCAAGCGTTCCCGGACCTCTGATCCGATACCAGTCCTAAGGCTTGGCAAGCACCGTCGTTATCGATGGGGCTCGCCAGAATTGGACGCGTGGCTGGAGCGTCGCACTGGCCAACAACAAACACGCAAAGCTGGGTCAAGCAAAGAAGGAGCAAAGATATGACCCAGCAGCAAAAAGGCTATTTGTATCAGTCACATGGTGCGTGGTACGTGCGCTATCGGGAGGGAGTGTACCGGCCTGACGGCTCGATCGCGAGCGTGCAACGCTCACAGAGGTTAGCAAGCACTAGAGAGTTTCCAAAGAAGTCGGAGGTCGTGCAGCTCAGAGACGAGTTCATGGCCAAGCTGAACCGAACTGGGTTCACACCAGAAGCGGGAGTCAGCCTTGTGGAGTTCGTGGAGAACATCCATTTTCCGAGGATTGCAGAGAGGCTAGCTGCGAGCACGGTTAGAGGCTATCGCGAAGCGTGGCGCTGCCATCTCAGGCGACGCGTCGACCGTTTCCGCGCACGCGACTTTCGAACGACTGACGGCGAAACCCTGATGCGGGATATCGAACGTGAACACGGAACCAACCTAGCTCACGCCAGTTATCGCATCATCAAGGTGACACTCTCAGCCATTTTCACGCATGCTAAGAGAGTCGGCGTCGTTGACCACAATCCCATCCACGGTGTCAGTGTTCCGAAAGGGAAAAAACACGGTCGGAAACGATTTGCTTATTCCCTCGAGGAAATCGAGATGCACCTTGATTTGTTTTCAGGCAAGTCGATCATGGTGCATGGTCAGGACGGGGGTGTTTACACTCCCGAGGTTTCCGCGGCCACTGTCCGGGCTCTGATCGCAGTTGCGGCTTTCGCCGGATTGCGTCATGGCGAAATTCGGGGGTTGTGGTGGGAAGACGACGAGGATGACAGGCTTACCATTCGGCGATCAGTATGGCGTACTCAGGTGAAGGATACGAAGACACACGAAGACGAGGAGAATCCGGGGGTGGTTCCCATCATCCGGCCTCTGCGCGTGCTGCTCGACGCCATCCGTCCTGCGAACGCGTACGGCTGGATCTTCCCAAACAGTGTTGGAGGGGCGCTAGACCTCGCCAACATTGCAGAGAGAGTGATCAAGCCTGTCTTTAGGGCCAATGGTCTCGATTGGAAAGGTTGGCACGCTTATCGTCGCGGGCTCGCGACGAACCTGAAAAAGCTAGGCGTGCCCGACACTACCATTCAAGCCATTCTTCGGCATGAAGGCGTCAGCACGACTCAGCGCTTTTACATCAAGACGGCCCGTGAAGACGCCATGGATGCGATGAAAAAGTTCGAGGAAAAACTCGAGTGTGCAGCACCTGTGCAGCAGATGGTGAACTGATTGTCGGTAAGCTATTGAAAAAATGGAGCCGACGATCGGACTTGAACCGATGACCTGTCGATTACGAATCGACTGCTCTACCAACTGAGCTACGTCGGCTTGGTTTCGATTGTAAACGTCGCCGGAGGTTACCGTAAAGGGAACCAAGTCCCGGTTTTCCACTGCTTTGCGCAGTTTTCCACTTGCACCGAAGCTGTTATCCCTTGATAATTAGCACAAGCTCAGCTGGCGACTCCGAGCTTACATGAATCGATACTGTCGAGCGGACGTCCTTCGTATCCTGCATATCACCGCCAACCAGCTCGTCGGCTGGCAACGTGCAGGACTCGTTCCAGTTTCCGAAACTTTTACCTTCTCCGACCTGCTTCAATTCAAGAAAGTCCGTGACCTTCGTGCCAAGCGGGTGCGCCCCGCGGTCATACGGGAGTCTCTGCAGGCCATGCGCAAGCAAGTGGCCGGCATGGAGAACCCGCTGATTGAGGCCGGCGTCTTCAGCATCGGGTCCCGCGTGGCCTACCGCCATGAAGGTTACTCGGTTGAACCCATCGCCGGGCAATTTGTGATGGATTTTGGGCCGGTTGGTACCCTGGTTTCAACCTCCAAAGTAAGACCTATCAGCACTTTCGACGCGGTCACCGATCTATTTGCCCGGGCCGTCGCCATGGAGGAGCATCCTAGCACCCATGACGAGGCCATTCGCAGCTACCTCGAGGTACTGGAGATCGAGTCGAACCACGCGGCCGCGCATATCAACCTAGGCACGCTGTATTACAACCGCCAGGACTTTGTCTCCGCCGAGAGACACTATCGTCTGGCGGTCGAGTCGGATCCTCGTTACGCGCTGGCCTACTTCGATCTGGGTAACGTGCTGGACGAGACGGGCCGCATTCCGGATGCCGTCGTCGCCTATAGCACCGCAATCCAGTGGGCGCCGACTTACGCCGACGCGCACTACAACTTGGCGCTGGCCTACGAACGTTTGCGCCTGCCGCGTAAGGCACTGCGCCACTGGAAGACCTACCTCAAGCTGGACAACAGCGGGCCTTGGGCAGTCCATGCCAAGAATCAAGTTGCTCGAATCCTCGAAGGCGATCGGCTGAAGATCGTCTACAAACAAGAGAAATAGCCCGATCGCCGCTGCTTTAGGGACCTCACATCACTGCGTCGGAAATTGCCTTTCATATTCGGCGTTTACCGCGGAAAAGACCGCCCAGAAGGCAGCCGGCTCTCGGCCTTTCAGTCGCTCGACCAGCACCGCGAGATGACTGTGCCAGCCGGAGGCGACGCCCACCATCATGTTGCGATCAGCGAGCCGGCGATGAGTCAGGACAAGCAGGACCTCGTCGCCTCGC
>PMWW01000037.1 GCA_003165795.1 Acidobacteriaceae bacterium | reverse complement strand
AAACACTGTCTCGACAACATGTTTGTAGCAGAAGAGGCGTTTCGTGTCTTCAAGATCATGAATAATGCGGGTTAGAGAAGACATAACCCCGCTGAGTTTTTTTCTTCCACCAGAGGGACTCGTTGCTACCACCCAACTTGCGCAGCAGGGATTTCGTCTTGGCCGATTCCGTTGCTGCCCATTCGACTTCGGCTTCCGCGAACAGCGTCTTCGCTTCTTGGGTTTGAATCAGGGCCTTGCCGTTGCGATCCCAATTCTGTTCCGCCCAATTCCAAACGGCGTGAGCCGCAAGGACGTAGTCACCCGCACCCTCGGCATCACGGGCCCCCGCCTGTAGCTTGAGAAAGTCGTAAACTCGCGGAGTCGCTACCAACTCACCAGCTTGCTCATCCACGAGGTCAGCTAGGACATACAACGGGGCGAAAATATCGCGCAGGCGATCATCAAAGAAAATTTTCCCGTGTCTGCTGCGTTGTGGCACGAGATTGTGGCGCTGATGGTAGAGCTCCGCGATTTTCTTCGCGTTTCGGAGCGCGAAGATCGCCATGTCATCGCGCCGGTTACTCGCCCATTTTCCGAGTCGGTCCGGATAGAAAGGTTTGATTTTTTCGGTGCTCTTCTTTTTTCGCATTTCAGTGCGGAAGGATCGAGTTTGAAGTGGCCGGGGAATCTGATTGATCCCCGCGATCACTTTCGGGCCATAAACGTCGAACCCTTTCACCGTCCAGCCTTCTCCGGCGGGTATCATGCGCCGCACCTTGGCTCCCCGCTCAAAACCTGCATTCAGAATGGCCAGCAACTGGCCCTTTTGCTCAGGGTCCAGACCCTCAACCTCGTCGAGGATGAAGGTGGAGCAATTCGCTTCGATGTCTCTAAACACTGTTGCTGGCGTTGGGTCCACAAGCGGTGAAGTTGTGCTGAAAGCCACCAGTGACAGAATCTTCTCCACCAATGTTTTCCCGCAGCCAGGGACAAGGCTCGTGAGCCAAACGTATCCGAAATAGTTAAAGAGGGTGTAGCAATAGGTCCCCATCAGCCACAGGGCAAGCACAGCCGGTGTACATTCGTGCATGAAGATGACGCGCCGCCCAATAAAGTTTTGCAGAGCTTCGAACAGCTCTACTGCTGAGACCTTTTCGCCATTTTGCAAGCGTCGGATTCCATCTGCGCTCATCACAGAAGCGTCTGGCGGTGGCTCCGTTATGTGATAGTTCTCCGGCAGGCTGGTCACAGGCATCACCCCGGAGGTGCCAACGAAGAGAGACCCAGCTTCGCCGAACGCTGTGACGTAACTTAGGTCGCCGTTTAAGTTGTTTTGCGCACGCAGTGTGACGGTCTCGTGGGCTCTATTCAGAATGCTTTCGACGGCTGCATTTCTCTCCTCTTGACGTTTTTTCGCAGCCTCCCTCGCTTGTTCGCCCGATAACGCTGGCTGCTTAGCTTGGTCTTGGCGACGCTTCGCTTGAATTCTTGCCGCTTCAGTGTGAGCACTAGTTCGAAGAGCACGCAGCGGGATGCGGGTGAGACGGGCTGAGAGTTTGAGTAGGCGCTCCTGCTCGGCGGGATCGTGCTCTTCGTCCACGATCCGGCCCAGAACGCTGTTTCGCTCCTTCTTTTCGGTTTCCGGTGTCAGATTCGCCACCAACTCGTTCAGCGCCGGCTCGACATCGAGCGGGAGTCTCGGCAGCTTTTTGTAGTTCTTAGCGGAATGCACGCGCAGATAGTCGTCTAGCCCAACTTTCGAGCCGTCTTCTCCAGGCGGCAGGCGGACGATGAAAACATTTTCCGCTCCACGTTTTTGCAAGTAGGCCCCCAGGGCGAGCTCGGCTCTCCGCACGTTAGGGTTGCTTGCCGCATCGGAATCAAAGCAAATTTCGACTGATTCCAACTCGCTCCACGGAATTCTGCTCAAATCTTCGATCGGCACACTCTCGCTGCCGAACTTTTGCCGCCAGTTCCAGACACCTAGCAGCCCGACGCAGTCAATTCCTTCCTGCGCCGCCTTCTCAGCCTTAATCGGCCCTTCGGTTACAACTAGGGTGTGCCCATCGCCGCAATCTTCGTCGAAGAGCCGGCGTTGCACACTGCACGGGACATGTATGCGATTCAGGCCTCCGACTGCATGCTCATACTTGCGCTTCCACACCTTGCCGTTTTTCTCGACTAGGCGTGGGTGATCTGGCTTGTAAAGGAATCCCTGAGCCTTTCGGCTACCGGGCGGGAGGATTGGTAAGGCAATGCCGGGCGCATTTACGCCCGTCGCAAAGGTGCGCAGATCTTGTTGTGAGACCGAGTAGGATTCCCACTTGTTGATCGTGAGGTCGTTCAGGCCATAGCCCCGGAGAGTGTTGCGGCGCGCTGGCGAAAGGCGGGGACAGTACTTACTGAGCACCGCTAATTTGGTTTGTCGATCGATTGCCATTGGCTCCTTTTCGAGCCACCGAAAGTAGAAATGAGGACTTCCGGCGCTCCGGCACTCCGGCACTTTTCCTTTGTAAGTTCGCGCTTGCAGGTGCAATGCTAAGTGTTAGGCACTCGGTTCCACTGGGGCAGTGCCGTTAGATTTCTGCTATGGCAGTGACCACAAAACAGTTCGTCGCTCGCTGGTCTGAGGAGATGGGCCGAGCACGCGGTCGATCTGGACACGGGCGCGGTGGTGGCCGTCACGCTGCCAGGTGCGGATAAGGGCGACACCACAACCTTGGACGCAACCCTCTGTGAGGCCGGCATAATGGTGGCGGAGTTGGCGAGTCGCGAAGCGGAGTTGCGGCCCGACCATGAGCCCAAGGTCAACGTCAACGGGATCGAAGAGTTGGTCACCGACAAGGGCTACCACAGCGGCGCGGTGGTCGAGCGGGTGAAGAGTTACCAGGTCAGCAGCTACATTCCGGAGAAGCAGCAAAAGGGGCGACGCAACTGGCAAGGCAAGGTGGAAGAACAGCAAGCGGTTTACGAGAATCGGCGGCGGGTGCGAAGCGAGTACGGCAAGAGTTTATTGCGGCGACGTGGCGAGTTGGTGGAACGCAGCTTCGCGCACTGCTACGAGACCGGCGGTATGCGGCGCTGCCACCTCCGCGGACGGGACAACATTTTAAAGCGGCAGTTGGTTCATGTCGGAGCGTTCAACCTGAGTCTCATTCTGCGCCACCTGGTGGGTGCGGGCACGCCGCGAGAGCTGAGCAACCGCTC
>PMWW01000061.1 GCA_003165795.1 Acidobacteriaceae bacterium | reverse complement strand
CGCTCGGGTTCGAGGGCGAGTATGAGGAAGCCCTGTAGGCACGGTTGCCTCCGGCACCCAGGCTCTGTGAAAATCCTATGCGCCCTCGGAGTCGAGTAGGGAACCGGCGTTGCCGTCGGTTCCCCCTCTAAGAACCGTGCTTGAGAGTTTCCAGCTCACACGGCTCAAGCCTTCTCGAACGCTCAAGTCATGAACGCGAGCGGTGTGGAGCAACGACGGTACGCCGGGTAAGGTATGGTTCCCAACTAGGATCGTAAGGATTCAGGCCAGATCGAACCTGAACATGTCTTACGATTTTCACGGAAGATGCATGAAACAGGCGGACACGATATAGCCAGCCGTCTGTCCCGTCAGGCTTACCGAAGAACCACCAATCGCGGGTTCCCACACGCTCGAAATACTTCTGCTTAATCCAGCGACATCCCTTGCGGGGATGACGGGCTTGCGCCCATTGCCATAGCATCCTGAATATCGCACCATCGAGTCGCGCGAAGATCCGTTTGGAGACGACATGGCGGTGGTAGTTCGTCCATCCTCTTATAACCGGGTTTAGCCGCTTAATAAGAATGTGGGCAGCCCTGCCAATGTGCTCTCGTATGATCTGCTTCACTTTGGAAAGAAGCGTTTCGATGCTCTTCCGAGAGGGCTTGATGAAGAGCTTCCCGTTCGGATAGCGCCGGACGTTCTGTCCAAGGAAGTCGAAGCCCTCCCGCACGTGCGTGATTACGGTCTTTTCGGGAGAAAGGACCAAACCCCGCTGTAGCAGGAAGGATTCGACCAGCGGCTTGACTATCACTTTCAGCAACTCTTCTGAGTGACCGGTAATGACAAAGTCATCCGCATAGCGAATCAGATGTACCTGCGCAGCCCGACCGCGTTCGGAGCCTTTGCCTCGCAGCGGGAAAGATTCCCGCAGGCGACGTTCGAGGCCATCGAGCGCGAGATTGGCGAGCACTGGAGATATGATTCCGCCCTGCGGTGTGCCGGAGATCGTATCGAAGAACACTTGCTTCTCAAGGTAGCCCGACTTGAGCCACTTGCGGAGGATCGGCTTGTTCAGTGGAACATTGTCGAGCAACCACTGGTGGCTGATGTTGTCAAAGCAACCCTTGATGTCGCCTTCGAGCACCCAGCTGGGATTCTGATGACAGAGCGTCTTGAAACATTGCTCAATAGCATCTGCGCACCCTCTTCCCCGCCGGAAGCCGAAGGAAACTCCATCCGCAAGGGTTTCCGCAACCGGATCGAGTGCCAGCAGATATAGCGCTTGCATGGCTCGATCCCGCATCGTCGGAATCCCCAGGGGTCGAAGTTTTCCATTGGCCTTCGGAATGTAAATTCGCCGCAGAGGCATGGGATGGTAGCCCCGTGCCTTCAGTGACGTCACACCCTGAAGCTTCTTCTGTGGTGTGTCCCAGAGTTCGCCATCCACCCCAGGTGTCTTTCTGCCGTCGTTCTCTGTTACGCGGCGAGCGGCGAGTAATTTACCACCAGCCGAGTGTGTGAGAAGATGTTGCAAGGCTCGCACCTTGTTCCACTTCTTGTGCTGCACCGCCTTCACGATACGTGCCTGGAGTCGGCAAATATTGCGTTCGATGTTTCGCCAGTCAACAGCGTCCCATGCCGAAGCACTATTTAGGATTGCACCAGCTTGCGCCGTCATCTGCTGATCCCATTAAGCCGATTTGCCAAGTTTTCTCGTGACGGAAGACCAGAAGGAAGTCTGCTCACTTTCGCGCCGGGTAATATCGCAACCCGTATTCCGGCCGTTACAGTCGGACATTTGCTTTTTCCTTCATCCTCTACCCGCACCGCCATTGCACGGCCTTGCGGCCTAGCTACCCGGAGGGAACGATGCGGGCTTACCATGTTCCACATGCATGACCAAGTGGTTTAGGTTCCTCCATTGCACCGACGGCTTTGATTGCCCATGGCGAGTGAGAATGGAGCACCCGCACCAGCCGCATAAGAGCCTAACAGCATCTTTGGCTCATTCATTCTTGACGATGCTTACAGAGGTTTGCATCTGCTAACCATGCCACTCACCCTAGCCCCTATCCGCCTCGATGCTGGCAGAAGTACCGGCTCCTCACGGTTTCGGCACCCGTCTTCTAAGACGGCGGGATACATTTTCCGAGGGCTTCTAGACGATTCGTTTCCGAATCGCCACACCTCGTAGAGTACTGCCAATGGGATGGCAGGTCCGGTCGAGTGGTGCTCGCCGGACAATCACACATGCGACTTCATGTCGCACCCACCCGAAAAAGCCGTAGGCCACGAGCCTCAGATAGAACCGTGGTTGCCACCGTACAACCGGTACAACCGGACGCTTAGTGCGCCAGCAGAAGCTGGCAAGAGATAGTCGATGAAAGTTCGATACAGGAAAGAAATGGCGAATCATTCTGGCCCCGAGTCATGCAGTGACTTCCGCGAGGGAGTGGCTGAAGCGTTGACAGGGGAAACCGACGGGCCAGCCATTGAGCCGCGAAATCAGGAATCCGGGATGCCGACGTCGTTAAGCGAGACGGAAGGCAACACGAGGCAAGCTAACGTAAACATTCGGTTCGAGAATGTGGCCAGAATCTTCCACCAACACCTTTCTGCTCGGCTGGTTGACCTTCTTGAGATCGCTTCCTACGTTTACAGCGCGGACTGCGCTACCAGCCGAGGAAAAGGGTGGACTGATGATGAAAGCACAGAGCCGTGGGGGCGCGACTTTGCTTTTGTCATTCCTGTAAGGGAGCCTGGCTTTTGGAATTCAGCAGGAATCAGCTCTTTGATGACAGAAGTGCTGAGTTTTCTGTCGAACGACAAGTATTCCTTCACTTTCGTGCCCCTGGAGCACGACCGCTCATATCAACAACAATACTTCGAGTTCGGTGACCTGGAAGACTGGCCTTTCCACGGTCCGGAGCGGGTGCTCATGTTTTCTGGAGGGTTGGACTCGCTTGCGGGCGCGGTGGAAACCGCCAGGAGCGGTGCGAGATTGGTCTTAGTGAGTCACCGGCCAGTCTCAACGGTGGACTCCCGCCAGCGAAGGCTTTTTAGTGAGTTGCGGAAGGAATTTCCCGACCAAATAATTCACATTCCTGTTTGGATCAACAAGGCTGAGAGCCTGGGGCGGCGAGAGCCTACCCAACGCACACGTTCATTCTTGTACTCGGCGCTGGGCACGGTTGTCGCCCAGGCCGTCCAGGCTGGTGGGGTTCGGTTTTTCGAGAACGGCATTGTAAGTTTGAACCTACCCGTCGCTGACGAGGTACTCCGGGCACGCGCTTCGCGCACCACCCACCCGGCAGCTCTTCAACTTCTGAAGTCCCTATGCAGCGCGGTCACAGCGCGCGATTTCGCGGTTGATAATCCATACCTGTTCAAGACGAAGACGGACGTGGTTACGATCCTCTCAACATATAAAGCGGAGCACTTGATTCCCCACACTTGCTCATGTGCCCATTCGATGTTCAAGCGTAAGACCCAAGGGCATTGTGGCCGTTGCAGCCAGTGTATTGACCGAAGATTTGCTATCACTGCAGCTGGTCTTCTGGCCTACGATTCCGAAGCGGATTACGTTTCCGATGTCTTCGTGGGACCCCGCAAAGAGGGCCCTGAGAAGAACATGGCAGTGGATTACGTTCGCCATGGAATTGAGCTAGCGCGACGGTCGGAGTCAGAGTTGGCGATGCTTTTCAATGCCGAACTCACTCGGGCAGTTCGCTATGAGCCAAAGCGCAGCGAAGCCGCAGAAAGATTGATCTCCATGCACAAGCGTCACGGAGAAGTTGTGACCCAGGTCCTACAGCAAAAAATAGCTGAAAACGCCGCGAAACTGGTTGAGGGAAGCTATCGACGACACTTCAATGCTGGCAATGGTAATTGGGAAGAAGCACCTCGAACAAAAAAGTCAGCTCGCGGTCGAACCCGACGAAGGTGGGCCAGCGAAAGGCCAGGGTGCGATGAAATCGGCTTTCTCGGTCCAACCACAGAATGTGGCATCGGCAAAGGTGGAGGAGCTTCTCCAGGCTCTTCTCGCTAGGTTCCCCAGCGTTCCGGCGCCGGAAACCATCAAGAAGGGAACGATACGCCGGAAGCCAGGAAAGCGAGATACAGTAATCTTCGCAGCCATCTTGATGAGCCTAAAAGGCATTCGGTATTGTTCATTTCTACAGGATCATGGGATCAAGCCGAGGTGGGCAGACTCCGGTCCTTCCACCTATTCAAAGGGTTACCAAATTGGCGACCCCTGGCGAAAGAAAGTCCAAGATGAGAAGACACGCGCAAAAGTGCGCATGAACAACTACGCCGGTGCCCAACTGGCCACCGCCCTCAACAACTACCTGCCGGACGAATTTGACAAGATCGATCCATTGCTTTACTCGCGCAACTCGCCTGACGCGAGTAAAAGTTCGACCCCATAGAGGGCGCATAAATACTGGACAATCTGCCGATTTCCACTCGCACGGATTGAATTCCACGTTGCGATGAGCCTCCTTCTGCCGCCAAGATCGTTCCATTAGGAGCTGGTGTGTACACGGCAGGGTAAGGAATGAATAGCACTGTGCATTTGAATAACGGTTCCGGCAACCGCAATTCACTTTCAAGTGATTGAAAATATGGCGACAGAAACACCAGATGTCCGATCAGTGTCCCGAAACCCAGAGAACGACACCGTTGGGTTGATTGATGCGGCAGACCTTGCTGCCCGTTTGCGGGTGCCGGAATCGTGGATTCGCAATCGAACCCGCGCCCGTACTCCTAAGGAAGAACGTATCCCGTGCATTCGACTCGGCCAGTACGTGCGATTCGCATGGAGATCGCCTCAGCTGGAGGCATGGCTCGCAAAAAGGCAGCACTAACGGCAAATTTCCCTTGACTTACCTGACGCTAGGTAAGATACTCCTGCGCATGGGCCGAAAGAAAAATCCACATGCGCAGGCGCTGGGCGCTCTTGGCGGGAAGGCGCGGGCAGAAAATCTGTCGGACGATCAACTCGCTGAGATTGGCAGCAAGGGCGGGAAGGCAAGAGCGGAGCGACTCTCAGCAGCACGACGAAGAGAGATCGCAGAACTCGCTGTCGCAGCCCGCGAACGTAATCGAGCACAGCAACAGAAGAAAGGGAAACACTGATGCGAAATCGGAAACAAAACGGACAAATCGTCCGCATCGGGGACCGCTGGTATGTGCGCTACTGGGAACGGCGCAATCACGGCGGGATTATCGAGCGGAAACGGGTGACGCACCAGTTAGGTGAGGTCACAACACGCGGCAAGAATCCGCCAGCGGACATTAAGCAGGAAGCTGAGCGGCACATGAGCAAAGTCAGAGGTGCGGTGATACCCGCCGAGCGCATCCTTACGCTGGGTGATTTCGTGAGGGAGGTCTATCTCCCTTGGGTGGAACAGCACAAGCGGCCCTCGACTTTCAAGGGCTACCGGGATGTTTGGGAAGATCACCTGAAAGCCCTCTGTGAGCACAACTGGCTTAAGGAAGTTCGGACGTATACCGTGCAGCACTGGCTGAATGAAATTGGCAACAAAGGTCTGAGCCGCAATTCACTCAGACACGTCAAAAGCATCGTCAGCGGTATTTTCACTCTCGCAAAGCGGCAGGACTATTTCGACGGGGAGAATCCTTCCCGCGACACAGGAATCAATCCTGAGGCTGCCGAGCCAAAAGAAACCTATGCTTACACGCTGGAGGAAGTGCAAATCATACTTTCGCTGCTGCCGGAACCCGCTGCGACGGCATTCGCTGTGGCTGCGTTTATGGGGCTGCGTCACGGCGAGATTCAAGGACTGCTGTGGGAGAATTTTCGCGACGGCGAGATGTACGTGTCCCGCTCGATTTGGAACGGGCATGTGACCGCACCGAAGACGCACAAGGGCCGCGCACCCGTTCCGGTGATTCGGCAGCTTGCCGAACGGCTGGAGATGCATCGGTTACGGTGTGGCAGTCCGGAAACTGGACCAATATTCGCCAACTCGCTTGGAAAGCCGATCTGCATGAACAATGTTCTAAAGCGAGCGATTCTCCCGGCGCTCAACCGATGCGAACATTGCCGCAAGTCGAAAGCAGACCACGGCAAAGCCGATCACCCGTTCAAGCGAGACGCACGGTATCCTGAATGGCACGGTTGGCACGCGGCACGGCGCGGCCTAGGGAGTAACCTTTACCGCTTGGGTGTACCGGAGATCGTGATTCAACGCATCCTGCGTCACGCGAACGTGAGCACCACGAACACGTATCACATCAAATCGGCTGCTGATGATGTGAGGAACGCGATGGCGACGCTTGAGCAGCATATTCCGAGCGGTATCGAAGCTCTTAAAATGCTTCGGGACACTGAACGGACCCTAGACCTCGAATCCGTAGTAGCCCCGACCACTCTTAACTAACGTGAGATAATGGGGTTACGTTGCATCGGCCCTGTAGCTCAGATGGATAGAGCAGCGGTTTCCTAAACCGAAGGTCGGCAGTTCGACTCTGCCCAGGGCCACCATTTTCAACCATTTGCGCGGGTGCCTTCAGCGATTTGTGTTCAGTAGTGTTCATAATCACTGTACGCTTCCCATCACGTCTCTCACGTCGAGTGCAACCATCTGCGCAACGGAGTCTGGAATCTCCATCATGTAGACGTTGCCCGTCGTCTCAATTGAGCCGTGCCCATGTGAACTTGCACGTCTTTCAGCGAGCCGTTCTTCTGGTTCCGAGTTGTGCATGAACGTCGAAGCACCTGGAAAGTAACCGGAACTGAAATTCCCAGAGTCTTGGCGATAGGTTGGATTCGTTTCTGCAGGAACACTCCCGGCCACATCGGGCGCCCGGTCTTCGCACTCGGGAAGACAAGCGCATCGGCGGAAGTGTCGGGGGATTGTCGCTTCCACTGCTCGAACGCTCGCTGAATCAGCGGTGGGATGGTGATACGCCGGAAGCTGGCCTTGCGCTTCACGCGCCACTCGTGGAGCCGCCCGCGGTACGCTGTATTGCGGATCTCGATGTGGTCGCCCTTGTAGCATCCCCACTGGATGCCGAAGGCTTCAGATGAGCGTGTGCCGCCAAAAACGCCCAGCAGCAGAATCAGCCTGTCGCGCACGTCTGTGATGGACTGTATCAGGCGCAGCACGTCGGCCTTATCGATGACCGGCTTCGGCGTGGCCTTACAAGTCGGCATGGATACCTTCGCCATTGGATTCTTGGGAATAAGGTCGAGGTCCAAGGCAATGTCAAAGACGGACCATAGCATCGTCTTGCATCTGGCCACGACGGATTCGCTGTAACCCTTTTCGGCCAACGCATTGATGAACGTCTGGCATTGATAACGATCAAAGTCGCCCAAGGGCTTGTCTCCGAGTTCCGGGCGGAGGTACAGGCGGACATCCGAAGCGTTACCGCGGCGCGTAGCGTCGCCCCACTTGCCCTTTCGCATAGGTTCGAAACGCTTGTCGTAAAACCATCCGAAGGTGACGACGTCCTTGACCGGCTCCACTGTTCCGGTTTCGCGCTCTATGATTACCCGAAGTTTTTCCTGCGCCTCCCACTTGCGAAGATCAGACTTGGCGCCCAGCGCGACCCCGCGGTGCTTGCGGACCTCGACGCCGTTTTCCATGACATAAACGAAATAGTGGCCATACCACCTTTTGCGCCGGCTACCACGTTCCTCAACGCGCCCGCGCTGATAGCGATCCTGCATGCTCCCTGCGAAGATTGGCTGTGGGGACACTATAAGCCTCCAGAGTTGTGAGTGTGAAGTTCCAGGAGTCTTTCAATGTCCGCACGCCGAAACCGCAGAACCGCTTCCCTGTCGCCCAGGCGGATCACGGGTAGTGGTGGCTCGCGTCGACCGGTTACGTGATCCCGCACCCATGCTTCGGATACGCACAACTCACGAGCCACTTCTTTAGCCGTCAGAAGGCGTTTAGACTGCTGCTCGACAGGACCGGCCAGTTCCGAGTTGGGTTCAAGGTCTCGCATCCGCAACCTAGTGTCCTTTTTCGTGTCCTTTTTCCAAAATCATCTATTTGCCGAATATTGAATCTCGTAAAGCTGGCGATCCCTACTTGAGCCCCCATGGACTGTTTAGACGCCTGGAGCCTGGGGATCACCGACACGCATTTGAATTCATGCAGAAGTTCGGCACCCTATTTATCCACTCGACAACCCGCTTTCGGGGAGAGTCCTTATGGGTGAATCTCTTTGATTTCTGGAATGGACATGCGCGATTTGTCGCCGTGGCGAAACTTTGGGAGGACAGGTTTGATCCAAGTAAATTGGTCGCTGACTGGGCTGATATCGGTGAACGGCACGAACAACTTGACCGGAGCGCTGCGGCGCCACTCGGATACATTCCGGATACAACTTACAAATACCTTCGCCTGTGTCCAAGGTTCCCTTGGGAACGACAACCCGACGAGCAAGAAATGCTGCGCTCGCCAAATGTGTTGCGGCAACTCGTTTACGAGCTTGTCCACTGTGGGTTGATTTTGCGCACTCAAGACTGCGTGCACACATGGAGTCGCAAAACTGTTCCGCATGATGAGTTCGTCTGGGACGATGTTTTTGAGCCTACTCGTGCATTTACCTCTTTGTGGAGCGTAATTTGGGAGCTATTTGGTCTGGACACCCGGCAGTACGCCTGGAGGGTGACCTTGCCCTCAGAATCCGTATCCCATAAGTAGTTATAGTTTGTAGCCGTCGTGGCTGTGGGAAAGCTGGAAAGCGTCTTTTGCTTTCCTGCTTTTCCATAGCCTGTTTTTGGTTCTGGAACCTGTCAACTTGCAATTGCTTCTGTGCTTCGATGCCACTGTTGTTCGAACTGGATCGGGCTGAGATAGCCCAGGGTTGAGTGCATGCGTGTTTGGTTATACCAGAGCAGCCACGCCAGGGTTTCATCCTTGGCGTGACGGATGGTTTGGAAACTCTTGCCGTGCAGCCGTTCTACTTTCAGAGAAGCAAACAGCGTCTCGCTGGGCGCGTTATCCCAGCAGTTGCCTTTGCGACTCATCGAAGCGGTGATGCCGCACTCCTGAAGCAGCCGGCTGAACTCATGGCTGGCATACTGGCGGCCGCGGTCGCTATGGAAGATAGGTCCAGCCTTTTTGTCTGGGTTGCGCCGCAAGCAGGCCATCTCCAGCGCATCGATGACCAGGTTGGCGCCCATCTCCGGTTGCATCGACCAACCCACCACACGGCGGCTGAACAGGTCGATGACCACGGCCAGAAACAGCCAACCCTCGTTGGTTGGGA
>PMWW01000119.1 GCA_003165795.1 Acidobacteriaceae bacterium | reverse complement strand
AGCGCCTTCACGAATAAAGCGGGTTAGGTGCGCCGTCCTAAGCCCTTTATTCTTGCCATTCCGAGCGGGCTTCAGCCCGCGAGGAATCTGCTTTCCCGACTTTCTCAGCAAACTGTTTAGCCGTTGCGGGAAATGCCCCAGCACTGGACGGCTGTCTTCTCACTGAACCCCGTAAGGAATGCCAGGAACAAAGCTTGTTCCGGCGCAGCTAAAGCTACGTCCCTTCAAACCGGCGAACAAAGTAATCTGCAACCAATGCGCCAAGAGACGTTTTACTCGACACGATAGTTAGGCGCCTCGCGAGTGATCATCACGTCATGGACGTGGCTTTCGCGCAATCCTGCGCCGCTGATACGCACGAAGCGCGCCTTCTGCTGCAGTTCTGCGATGCTTCCGCAGCCTACGTACCCCATGCCGCTCTTCACCCCGCCGACCAGTTGATAGACGATCATGCCCACGGTGCCGCGATAGGGAACGCGTCCCTCGATGCCTTCGGGCACCAGCTTGTTGAGGCGGTTGCCTTCAGTGCCATCTTCGGTAAGGACCGGAACCGAGGAATCGGAGTCGGTGGTCTGGAAGTAGCGCTCGCTGGAGCCTTGCGCCATCGCCGCCAACGATCCCATGCCGCGATAGGCCTTGAAGGAGCGGCCCTGGTAAAGGATGGTCTCGCCCGGACTTTCTTCCGTGCCGGCCAGCAGCGAGCCGATCATCACGCAGTGCGCGCCCGCGGCCAGCGCCTTGGTGATGTCTCCGGAATACTTGATTCCCCCGTCGGCGATGACCGAGACGCCGCTGTCGCGCGTGGCACGCGCCGCCTCGGCGATGGCCGTGATCTGCGGCACGCCCGCGCCGGTGACGATGCGCGTGGTGCAGATAGATCCGGGACCGATACCGACCTTGATGCCATCAGCTCCGGCGCGGGCCAGCTCGCAAGCGCCGTCGAAGGTGCCGACGTTACCGGCGAGCAGATCGACTTGCGGCAGCGTCGCTTTGATCTTCTGGATGGCCTCGATGACGCGCGTGGAATGTCCGTGAGCGCTGTCGATGGCGAGCAAATCTACTTTGGCGCGCACCAGTTCCTGCGCCCGCTCCAGGTAATCGCCGGTAGCTC
Source organism: Acidobacteriaceae bacterium (assembly GCA_003165795.1). Lineage (GTDB taxonomy): Bacteria > Acidobacteriota > Terriglobia > Terriglobales > Acidobacteriaceae > Bog-257. Next base: position 18,196 of record PMWW01000119.1, on the reverse strand, counting down.
CGATGGCCGCGCCCACCCGCAGGCGGCCATGATCGTCCTTGGCGGCCGTTGGATATTTCAGGCGCTTCTGGATGTCCTTCACCGTGATCAGGCCCATCAGGTTATAGCGATCGTCGACCACCAGCAGCTTCTCGATGCGATGCTGATGCAGGATGGCTTCGGCATCGCTCAAGGTGGTACCGACCGGGACCGTGATCAGGTTTTCCTTGGTCATCACTTCGCTGATGGGAATGTCGGTGCGGGTTTCGAAGCGGAGATCGCGGTTGGTCAGGATGCCGACCAGCTTTTTGTTCTTGGTGACGGGAACGCCCGAGATGCGATAGCGGCGCATCACCTCCAGCGCGTCGGAGATTTTCTCCTCCGGCGACATGGTGATGGGATCGACGATCATGCCGCTTTCCGAGCGCTTCACCTTGTCGACCTCGGTGGCCTGCTGCTCGATAGTGAGATTGCGGTGGATGATGCCGAGCCCGCCCTGCTGAGCCATGGCGATGGCCATGCGCGATTCGGTCACCGTGTCCATGGCCGCGCTGATCAGGGGCACGCGAAGTTCAATGTTTCGGGTCAGATGAGTGGAGGTGTCGGCGAGGGCGGGTACAACATCCGACTTGCCAGGCAACAGCAACACGTCATCAAAGGTCAACGCCTCGGGCACAGGAAAATGGATCATGATAGCGGTTCCATGGAGGGGTAAATCATGATTGTAGAGTTGCGGGGGTGGTTAGGCAAACCGGAGGGCCGAGACTGTGGTCGCTGCTCAGGCACCAAGTTAGCTGGTGAGAATGGATCGCGGATCAAACTAACGATCTTGGGCATCTAAAGTTCAGCCGTGGTGCTTTCTCGACGGTGCAAACCTGAGCGGCGATGCCGCTAGCCAAATCGGGAATTATCGATGGCACTAAAGTTGTAATTCTGCTAATTGCGGAGAGTATTTCCCCGATTCTCGTGTTACATTGAATTGTCCTTAACGTCTAATTACTTAATGGTGGGCGCTTTGGCACTAGTGTGTCCAATTGTGCGCATTGATGTTCACAGCGCGTCCCTAAATTGCGCTGTAAGTCCTTTTTTTTCAATAGCACATATTGGAACAATTATTGCCCGAGAAGCGCATGTATTCGTGTAGCCACCGTATGGAGCACAGGGAGAACCCAGATTAAAATGTGTGCAAGTGCATGTCTGGTGATGCCGAAGGATTTAGGCGCGATCAACGTAAGTGATCTGCTCGCGCTTCCCACTCTGCCTTCTGATCGAAGCGCAAAGCGTCTCTCGGTATCTGCTGACGAGTTAATTCGCAACATCGCGTCAGTCGCAGACGAGTTAGTGGTCTACGCCATCGAGAAGCGCACGGCTGCCGATTTCATTGCAACGAGAAACGATGTGTTTCACCAGTATTTTGACGCGGTCCGTTCTTTTTCCGACCTCGCGAGAATAATTGTGCCTAAGCATGTGCTGGAAATATTGGCGGCGGAATCTCTATCCGAGATGGAAGCCGAATTTCGTGAGCACGGGTTGGGTGCGTTTGGCGCTGCCGTGCGCGACCAGGCTATCTTCACGATCTGGACGATGAGGAAGATCGACGATGTTTGTCGGAGGATAAACTCATTGAAACTGCCGCCGGACCTTGCGGCTGCCGATATAGAACCACGCAGCTATTATGCTTTCACTGCGGTAGCCGCACGCTTTCATTTGGACTGCTTAGTAAAGTCTGTCCACCTCCGAAAGCCGATTTATCCCGATGTCCTGAATGTCGTGATTGACGGGCTGCGGTATGCTGTGAACGCATATGCGTGGGCGGTTCGTGGCTTGAATCTGCGGTTGCCTAAATCGGAGATGCAAATCGCTCCAGTTGAGTGGGACGACGAAGATCAGGCACTGCTCACTGAAGCGACAAACGACATGGTGGCGGAAATCTGATGGAGGTCACGAAGGGAGGTGTCTACCTATATGAGCCTCCCTCGAGCTCGACTTCCGAACAGGCCGCGACGATCACAACTTCGGGCTCTGAACAAGCTGGAATGCGCCCATATGTCATCGTCTCTCGTAACGAGGTTAACAATGGTAAGCCGACGGCCGTTGGAGTCCCACTCACTACCCGGATTCACAAGGCAAACTCCTATCGCATCTTTCTCCCATTAGCAGAACTTATAGCGGATGAGGGATGCAGTCCATTCAAAGACAGTGTTGCTTTGTGTGACCATGTACGCGTGCTCAATACTGAGCTCATCCGAAAGAAAATCGGAAGGCTGTCTGATAATGCTGTCCTCGCCGTAGCGCTTGGACTGATCTTCGTGTTGGACATCCGGTAGCAGATCTCTTCTTCCAACGGAAATCAAATTGAGCCGCTACCATAGGGACCATCCTTCTTGAATCTCGACCCGAGTGGGCGTATATTCGTTGCAGTACTGCTGTGTTTTGGGGGTCCTGTCACTCGCTCCCGGCGTGACGGTTAGACCCGCGCAGATTCGGCGAAGCACATCGGTGGGCGAGAGCCCACTTTTTATTTCCACTCCGTAATCCGCTGTGCACGGCGAGTCCAGGCGACAGCAAGAGCCTGACGGGCGCTCTTTGCTTAATGACCGGGAGCGGTTACAGAACACGATGGCTGGAAGCGTTGAGAAAGTTCGGGAGATCGCGGAGCGGGTGGCCCAGTCGAGCGGCCTGGAGTTGGTCGACCTCGATTTACTTGGCGCGGGCAAGGCCCGCATGTTGCGGATTTACATCGACAAGCCGGGCGGCGTGACCCACGAGGACTGCGCGCACTACAGCCGCGAAGTGGGCACGATTTTTGATGTCGAGGATGCCGTACCGGGCAGCACGTACACGCTGGAAGTTTCGTCGCCCGGTCTGGACCGCAAGCTGTCGAAGCCGGAAGAGTTTCAGCGCTTCGTGGGCAGCCTGGTGAAGTTGATGACCCGCGATCCGGTCAATGGCAACCGGCATTTTGAAGGCCGGCTGAAGGGATTTCACGATGGCCATCTCAGCCTGGAGCTGATTGGCCGTAAGCAGTCGAAGAAGCATCAGGCAGTCGAGGCTGGAACAGAAATCGAAATTGCCTTGTCTAACGTGGAGAAGGCGAACCTGGTTCCAGAGCTGTAAAGGTTTGGTGCCGCGCTTGAGTTCGGGTAGTGCGGCGCTTCGGCGCCGCGTGCATCGGCCAAATAGCAGCGGGCTTTAGCCCAAGGTACTTCAGAGTGTGTGAAAGCTGGTCTCGCGTTGCAGTAAGTACCGCGAAACCCGAGCGCCAAAGGCGCGGAATAACTTAGCCCAGCGCTTTAGCACTGGGTAGGGCTAAGGAGACCGAGTCCCGTCAGGGACGGCACAAGATTCGCAGGCCTTCAGTCCTGCCGTGGTCCAACAAGGTGGCAGAAATTCTATGGCGAGTGAACTGTACAACGTAATCGACGCTCTCAGCCGGGAGAAGGGTATCGATCCGCAGATCGTCGTGAGCGCGGTGGAGGACGCCATCGTCGTAGCCACCCGAAAGTATTACAAGACGCAGGAGAACCTGCGCGCCGAGCTCGATAAAGAGAGCGGCCAGATCCGCGCCTTCGCGGTGCGTTCGATCGTGGAGACCGCCGACCAGATCGAGGACCCTCTCTCGCAGATCACCCTGGACGACGCCAAGCGCGTCGATCCTGCGGCCGAGATTGGCGGCGAGTTGCGCACCTACAAGGCGACTGACGTGCTGGGGCGCATTGCGGCCCAGCTGGCCAAGCAGGTCATCTTCCAGAAAGTCCGTGAAGCCGAACGCGACACTATTTACAACGAGTACATCGGACGCGTCGGAGAAGTCATCAACGCCACCGTCAAGCGCCAGGAAGGTCAGGACGTTATCGTTGACCTGGGCAAGGCGGAAGGCCGGATGCCGCGGAAGGAACAATCGCGCCTGGAGTCGTTTGCTCCCGGCGAGCGGGCGCGGGTGGTGATCTCGCGCGTTGAGAAAGCCTCCAAGGGACCGCAGGTTGTTGTCTCACGCGCGGTGCCGGAGCTGGTGTCGCACCTGTTCCAGACCGAAGTACCCGAGATATACGACAACACGGTAGTCATCCGCGCCATCGCACGCGAAGCCGGCGAGCGTACCAAGATCGCCGTCATGTCGAAGGACAAGGACGTCGATCCCGTAGGCGCTTGCGTCGGCATGAAGGGAATGCGGGTGCAGTCCATCATCCGCGAACTGCACGGCGAGAAGATCGACATCATCGAGTATCACGAAGACCCGGTGACCTTTGCTGAGAAAGCTCTGCAGCCCGCGAAGGTGAGCCGTGTCACCATTCTCGAAGGACATGAGAAGCACCTGGAAGTCATCGTCGACGACAGCCAACTGTCGCTGGCGATCGGCAAGAAAGGGCAAAACGTTCGTCTGGCCGCCAAGCTGCTGGGCTGNNGGCTGGAAGATCGACATCAAGAGCGAGGAAGAGAAACGCCAGGAAGTCGAAGAGCAGATGCGGGGCGTGTTGAACGTGACCACGACTCCGCTGGAGTCGGTGCCTGAGCTGGAACCGAACATCATTGAGAAGCTGGTAGCGGCGGGAATCACGACCGTGGAAGCGGTCGCCGACATGACGCCGGAACAGCTCGAAGAGGTTCCCGGGATCGGCCCCAAGACGGTGGAAAAAATCAGTATTGCGGTCAATAATTATTTTTCCAGCCTGGATGCGGCAGAAGCCGCAGCCGCCGGGGAACCTGCGCTTGCCGGCGCCGAGGCAGTCGCCGGCGAAGAAGTGGCGCTGGCGGATGCAGAGACGGCGGAAGCTGGCGAGGGATCGCCGGAAGAATCCGAAGTTGCAGAAGAGGGCGCGGAAGAGGCCTCGTTGGCAGAAGAGGAAGCCTCGCTGGTGGCAGCTGAGGCTGAAGGCGCCGGCGATCAGAGCCCGGTTGGGCCAGATTCCGCCGGCCAGTCAGGCGATGTCGAGGGCCTGTCCGAAGAGCCGGAAGCGGACTCGGAGAGCGTCGAGGAACTGGTGGAAGAAGGTCAGTACTACGAGGCCGAGGTGGTGGATGGCGTGGAGAATGCGCCTCTCGCCGATGAAGCTGAGCTGACTATTCATGAGCGGCCGGCCGCCGAGAACGAGAATGTTCCCGAGGAAGAAAAGCCGGGCGAAGAACGTTAGCGTGAGACGGTCCGCGGCAGTTGCCGCGGGCCGGCAGAAACCTAAACCGTGAGGGATGCTATGAACGCGTAACCAGACGGGACATAACGGAGGAAACAGGGCGGAATGCAGCATAAGATTCGAATCAATGATCTGGCGAGAGAGCTCGAGGTCAAGAGCAAGTCGATTCTCGACGTTCTTCTTAAGGTCGGCGTAACCGAGAAGAAAACGCACTCCAGTTCCATCGAAGAAGATGAAGCCGAGCGCGTTAAACAGTATTTTGCCGAGCATGAGCCGAGCAGCAGCCGCAGTTCGCGCGCCCCAGCAGCGGCCGATGAGTTCAAGCCCAAGATTGACCTGTCGCACATTTCCAAGCCTGGGGATGTGCTGAAGGCCATCACCCAGCAGGCCGCCCAACCTGCCGCAGCGCGGCGTCCTGTTATGTCCCCGAGTCAGGCCACGCCCAGCCCAGCTCGGTCTACCGTTGCTTCCCCCTCGGCTGTTCCGCCGAGACCCGCGCCGGTTTCTTATCCCGCCGTGGCCAGCACCCAGCCGGCAGTTCCGCCGGAGCCGGCTAAACCTGCGCCACGATTCATCACCCCGCAGTCGGTGGCACGTCCGCCAGCCGCCATTGTGATTCCACCGAAGCCGCCGGCCCCTGCCGCGGCGCCGCAGACCCATGCACCATCCGTTTTCGAGGCTACAAAGCCTTCAGAGGCAACAATCACTAATCAAATAGCAGTCCTCGAGGAACCCGAAGCCGTGCTGTTCGTACCCGAAGTCACGGTCGCCGAGCCACCAATCGCGGTTGATCCGGAAGTGTCAGCGTCGGCCCCAGCAATTCCTGCACCGCCGGCAAGTCGGGTGGCGCCGCCGCGTCCGGGACCTCCAATGGCCCCGGCTCCGCAAGGTGGATTGCGTTCGCCGCTGCCGGCAGCCCTCTTGCGGCCGGGACAGCCGCAACCACTGGGCACCGGCGCAACCGGCGCGCATGTAGCGCCGCGGCGATTGATTGTGCCGCAAACCGGACCGCGTCCGGTCTATACCGCGCCACCTCGCCCGGCGGCAACCGCTCCGCCGCGCGGAGCCATGCCCGAGCGTGGCAAACCGATTTTCCAGCGTCCGCGTCCCGGAATGCCGCCGACTGGTCAGCAGCGTCCGCCGGTGCGTCCCGGCGAACGTCGCGGTCCGCATCCCACCCGCTCAGCTGCTCCCGGAGCTCGTCCAGGATTCGCCGGCGGTCCCGGCGTTGGGGCCCCGCCGCCGCCGACCGGGCAGCGTCCCGCAGGTCGTCCGATGCGACCGGGACAACGGTATATTCCTCGCGGCGTGAAGGAAGGCCCGATGAAGGGCTTCGTTCCGCCGCCGCGGCTTTCGCTTTCCAGCGAGCCGTTGCCTATCACGCGCGCCATCACCATTCCTGAAGGCGTCAGCGTGAAAGACCTGGCGGAAAAGTTGGGCATTCGCGCCAAGGACCTCATCGCCCGTTTGCTGGCGCGCGGAGTATTCGCCACCGTCAACCAGACGCTTGATTCCGACCTGGCCAGCGATATAGCTCGCCACTTCGGCGCGGAGACTTCGGTCATCACCTTCGAAGAGCAGTTGGCGAAAGACGAAGGACCAGCCGAAGCCGGCGAAGATGGTGGAGCGCTAGCCATCACGCGTCCGCCGGTGGTCACCATCATGGGCCACGTCGATCATGGCAAGACCAGCTTGCTGGATGCCATTCGCTCGACCAATGTCGCCGAAGGCGAAGCCGGCGGTATCACCCAGCACATCGGCGCCTACAAAGTTGCGATCACCGATCCCAACTCGCCGGCCTTTGGACGCGAGATCGTCTTCCTCGACACTCCCGGTCACGAAGCTTTCACCCGCATGCGTGCTCGCGGATCGAAGGTGACGGACATCGTTGTCCTGGTGGTTGCCGCTGACGACGGCGTCATGCCGCAAACCCTGGAAGCCATCGATCACGCCAAGGCGGCCAACGTTCCGATCATTGTTGCGGTCAACAAGATCGACAAGCCTGACGCCCTGCCCGAGCGGGTCAAGAAACAGCTTGCCGATCGTGGTTTGATGCCGGAAGAATGGGGCGGCAGCACCGTGTTCGTCGACGTGTCAGCCAAGCAGAAGACCAACCTCAATCTCCTGATGGAAATGGTTTGCCTGGTTGCCGACCTGCAAGACCTGAAGGCCGTACCCGAGCGCCTAGCGACTGGCACGGTGCTGGAAGCCAAACTCGACCGCGGTCGCGGTCCGGTAGCGACGGTGCTGGTGCAGAACGGCACTCTGCACAACAGCGACAACTTTGTAGTCGGCAATGTCTTCGGAAAAGTGCGTGCCATGTTCAACGATCGCGGCGTCGCGCTCGACGCGGCCGGGCCGTCCACTCCAGTCGAAATTCTTGGATTGGAAGGCTTGCCGCAGGCCGGCGATCAACTGGTGGCGGTCGCCGATCGCGAGAAGGCGCGCGGCATCTCCGAATATCGTGAGACCAAGGCCCGCGAAGCGCAGCTGGCCAAGAGCTCGCGCGTCTCACTGGAAGGCTTGGCGGAACAGTTGAAGTCCGCCGGGCAGAAAGAACTGTTCATCATCCTGAAGGGCGATGTGCAGGGCTCGGTGGAAGTGCTGAGCGATCTGCTGGCCAAGCTCTCCAACGAACGCGTGAAGATCAACGTCATGCGCGCTAGCGTGGGAGCGATCACCGAGAGCGATGTGCTGCTGGCTTCGGCTTCAAATGCCGTCATCATCGGCTTCAACGTACGGCCCGAGCGCAAGGCGCAGGAACTGGCCGAGCAGGAGAAAGTCGACATCCGCCTGCACTCCATCATTTACGAACTGCAGGACGAGATCAAGCGCGCCATGACCGGCCTGCTGGAGCCGATCGTCAAGGAAACTTACATGGGACGTGCCGAAGTGCGCGATACGTTCCGCGTGCCGAAGATCGGCGTGATTGCCGGATGCCTGGTAGTCGACGGCGTGGTCAAGCGCGACGCCGAAGTGCGGTTGCTGCGGGACAACGTGATGGTCTTCAAAGGCAAGATCGGCTCGGTACGGCGCTTCAAGGAAGATGTCACCGAAGTGCGCAACGGCATGGAATGCGGTCTCTCCATCACCAACTATGGGGACATCAAAGTAGGAGATATCATCGAGGTCTTCGTCACCGAACGGGTCGCGGCCGAAGCGTTTGTGTAGAGGCAGTTGTCAGTAGCCTGTTGTCAGTTGTCAGTAAGGGATCGCGAACTGTTCGGCTTTGAAGACGGCGCAGCTCTACAGGCCGCGAAAAAGTCCGTGTTCGCTTCTGTTTTGAAGGGGCGCAGCTTTAGCTGCGCCGTTACAGCTAGTTATTTTTGTCATCCCGAGGAGGGCTTTAGCCCGACGAGGGATCTGCTTTTGAATTCGGATGCGGCTGTGAAAATCGCCGCAGGAACATCGACGTCCCGGAACTGAATCCTCCGCCGAGAGGAGCCGGTATCCGGGACGTTGTGCAACAGGACGGACATGATTGCGTATCTCACGCTCGAGATTCGCATTGAAGCCGCGCACTCGCTGAAGGACAAGCGGCAAGTGGTGCGCAGTGTGAAAGACGGGCTGCGGGCCCACTTCAATGTCGCCGTCGCCGAACTCGACGCCAGCGACGCCTGGCAGCGTGCGACGCTGGGCGTGGTCAGCATCTCGGATTCGCGCGACTATCTCGATGGCCTCATGCGTAACGTGGAGCGTCATGCCATGCGCGTGGCCAACAACAGCGGCGGCGAGGTCACCGATTCGTTTCTTGACTTCCTGAGCGAGGCCGAATTCGGCGACCGTTTGACCGGGGAACCGTGATTGTTATCACCGCAACCTTGACAGGTAGGCGTATTCTCTAACGTTCCCTTCTCTGCGAAGGATTGAGCTGAAAATATGGAGAACCGGGGACAGAAATATCATCGCGAACGTATAGGCGAGGCGTTGCGGGAAGAAATCGGCGCCCTGGTCGAAGGCGAACTTGGCGATCCGCGTATCGGCCTGGTGAGCGTGAGCGAAGTGCATTTGGAGGGCGGCAGCAGGACGGCTAGAGTCTTCGTGGTCGCCGCCGGCGATGAAACGGAAGCCGAACAGAGCATCGCGGGATTGAATGCCGCTCGCGGCTATATCCGTCACGAGCTGACCAGAAGGCTGGGCGTGAGGCAAGCGCCCGAACTTATTTTTGTGTTGGATCGTTCCGAGAAATACGGCGGCAGGATCGAAGAACTGTTGCATCGAATTCAGAAAAGAAAGCGGTAGGTTCGAACCCGGGACCACAGGAATGCTGCACGAAGTTCTAAATCAAATTGGTAGAAGGCAGACGTTTATTCTTACCTCGCACGCCCGGCCAGACGGTGATGCCGTAGGTTCAACCCTGGCTTGCTGCCAGATTTTGCGCAGCATGGGCAAACAGGCCAGCGTCGTCCTCAGCGACGGCGTTCCCCTGGTCTACAGCCCACTGCCGTTTGCCGATTCGGTGTTGCGCGACATGGGCCAGGCTCCTGAAGCCGAGGCCGTCATTATTCTTGAGTGCGACAGCGTGCAGCGTACTCGCCTTACCGGTCTGGATCGCCACTTCCTTATCAACATCGATCACCACGCCACGGCGCGTCCTTTCGCCGATGTGAATTGGATCGACTCCGCCGCCTGCGCCACCGCCGAGATGATCTTCCGGCTGGCGCGCGAGGCTGGGGTCAAGATCTCTCCCGAAATCGCCACTTGTTTGTACACGGCGGTGCTCACCGACACCGGCTCCTTCTGCTTCAGCGGCACCTCGGAGCGCACCTTCGCTCTGGCCCAGGAGTTGGTCCGCTGCGGCGCCGATCCGGTCAGTATTGCGCGCAACGTATATTTTTCTACCGAGCTGTCCAAGATGCACCTGCTGGGTGCGGCGTTGAGCGGTCTGCACCGCGAGGGCAGCTTGGCGTGGATGCACGTGGACCGCGACACCATGGAACGGTGCGAGGCCAGCGACGAAGATTGCGAAGGCTTGGCGAATTACGCGCTCGCCATCAAGGGTATCGAAGTGGCGCTATTTTTCCGCGAGCAACCCGATGGCTGTTTCCGCGTAAGTCTGCGCAGCAAGGGAGCGGTGAACGTGGCCGCTGTCGCCGCGGCCTTCGGCGGGGGCGGTCACCAGTGCGCCAGCGGTTGCGCTGTGGAGGGACCGCTCCCGGTAGCGATCGAACGCCTGCTGGCGCAGCTGCGGACCAGCGGCTATCGGGCCCATGTGCAATGATTTCGCGGGGCAAGGGTTTCGAACAGAGTGGGTGGAGCACGCCTTTTACAGGCTGCTGAAAAACTCGATTTTCTGAGTTTCTTGAAGGGGCGCACCTTTAGGTGCGCCGTAAAAGCCCTTTATTTCTTGGTCATCCCGAGCCGACTTCAGTCGGCGAGGGACCTGCTTTTGAGCTATCGAAAAGCCTCTTAGGTGCGCATGTCAGAGTCAGCTCCCCACACACTGGATAATCAACGTTGAGGACTACTCCTGCCAGCCCAGAAGATCGCGTCCGTCGCTCCACCGATGCCCTAGCCCTCATCGCGTTCTGTGGCTTCCTCTTCCTGCTTGGACTTCAGATTGTGGGGTTGGTCGGCGCGGACGAGCCACGCTACGCCCAGGTCGCGCGCGAAATGCTGGCCCGCCACGACTGGGTCACTCCGGTGCTTTACGGCCATCCCTGGCTGGAAAAGCCACCGCTTTATTACTGGTCCGCGATGCTGGCCTACAAGGCAGTTGGTGAAGTAAGCGACACAGCGGCGCGTCTGCCTTCAGCGATTCTTTCCTCGCTGCTGATTGTCTTCATCTTCGTGTGGACGCGCCGCTTCCGCCGCGGCATGCAGCTTGATGCTGCGCTCATCACAGCCTCTTCGGCGCTCATCATCGGCTTTGGACGTAGCGCATCCACTGACATGCCACTGGCCGTGATGTTCACCGCGGCTATGTTGTGCTGGTACGGATGGTACTCGAGCGCCAACCGCGGATGGTTGCTGGCGTTCTACTTCTTCAGCGGACTCGGTACATTGGCCAAAGGACCGGTGGCCGTTTTCCTTGCCGGGCTGATCATCGTCATCTTCGCCGTGCTGCGGCGCGATGGACGGCTCGTGCTGCGCACTCTGTGGCCCATCGGGATCGCGCTCTATCTGGCGATAACCGTGCCCTGGTTCATCGCGGTGCAGCGCGCGAATCCCGACTTCTTCCGTGTCTTCTTCCTGCAGCATAATCTGGAGCGCTTCACCACCAAGCTGTATCACCATCCTCAGCCGTTCTGGTTTTACCTGCCAGTGGCGTTGCTGGCGTTGGTGCCGTGGACCGTCTTTGTGGGCGCTGCCGTCGTGGATGCAGTTCGCGACTGGCGCTTCTCGGTGCAGCAGCCTGCCGGGCAAGAAGACTTCCGAACGTACCTGACATTGTGGCTACTGTTGCCGATCGTCTTTTTTTCGCTTTCGCAGTCGAAGCTGCCGGGATACATCCTGCCGGCCATTCCCGCAGGGACCATTCTGTTGGCCGACTTCATCCGGCGTCGCGAAGCAGACGCCGCGAAGCCTCGCATGTGGGTGGTCTTGCTGCACGCGCTAGTTTGCGCTGCCGTGCCGGTAGGGGCGCTGATCGTTCCATTCAAGCTGCTGAAGCTCGGTCTGTCGCGGAACGTGATCATCGTGGCGGCTGCGCTGGCGATCATAACGATTCTCATGCTCTGCCTGACTCTGCAGAACCAAGGCTATCGTGTGCTGCGATTCGCCACGCTCGTTCCGGTCGTGGTTGCCTTCGCGCTCATTCTGCGCGGCACCGCTCCCATGATTAACATTTTGCAATCGGAGCGCCTGGTTGAAGCTAGGTTGCAGCAAACCGAGCTAGGCCGTTTGCCCAGCATTGCGGTGTACGACGTGTCTCCTGGCGTGGAGTACGGTCTTGCCTTCTACCGCAATCAGCCCATCGCCAGCTACGAACGAAACGAAATTCCAGCCGGCGACCATGTTGTAGTCGCCGCCAGCGGCACCAAGACCGAGCTGGAATATCGTCTTCCCGGACGCCGAGTCACCAAGTTCGGAGCTTTCGAGCTGCAGCATCTCGACTTCTATCTGGTTACCGGTAAAGGTACTGGCCCGCAGCATCCCTGAACGCGCCGGGCATCGCCCCACGGGCTGTCTTGCATCGTGTAGGGCCAGTGAGGACCGGTATGCAACGCAATGCTGCGACCGGATTTCGCAAGCGCCGCCTGTGAATTTTCGGTGCCACCCGCAAACAAACTCTTGACCATATGCCCTCACTTGTGGAGAATGACCTCACCTTCAGTTAAACAGTTCATGAACTAACGAACTGTTGCGCCGCCGCCTCTTCGCACCTTCGCGTCAGCCACGCGGAGGCCGCTTCGAACGCTGCTTCAATCGAAAGATAGGGACCTTAAGGAGACAGGCAGCTTGTCTGCACTGCCCTGTAGTGACGTGTGTTTTGGCGCGCCATTGAGCGGGCAGGCTCGGCTTGAGCGCTGATCTGCCACAGGTTCGACCCGCTTGTCTGTGACTTGGATTGTTACGAAAGACCAACTGGCCTGCTTGTACCTTCGTAACTTTTGGGACGCGATCAAGCCGAATACGCTTGTTGTGGATGACGATCCTAAGATGCCTGGCCACGACGCTTCCTTCAAATCAAGTTGCACTGAGGGACCGCGATGGAACTGGCGTAGCAGAAGTACTCTGGCCGAGAAGGATGAGAATTAATGACGAATCATAAGCAGTGTCGGGGTTTGATGTGCACTAATAACCGGCTGGCGGCAAGACGCGCCTCGCTCGGATTCATGATGGTGTTAGCGCTTATTTGGTTGAACATGACGACAGCCGCGCTGGCCCAAACCTACCATGTGATTTACAACTTTACCGGCGGACAAGACGGGGCCAATCCATTTACCGGCCTAACCATCGATGCAGGTGGAAACATTTACGGAACGGCGTTTAGCGGAGGCGCCGCCGGCTTCGGCACGGTGTTTTCGTTGGACAATTCCGGATCGGGTTGGACGCTGGTTCCTCTCTATAGCTTTGCCGGAGGCAGCGACGGCGAAGGCCCAGTCGCCAGATTGACCCTAGGGCCGGATGGCGCCCTCTACGGCTCAACCTCGGCTGGAGGCGCAGGGTCGTGCAATAACTATAACGGGTACTTCGGTTGCGGCACAGTGTACGAAATGAGGCCCCCGCCGCGGGCCCCCGCCTCTGTCATGGTTTCCTGGGGTTCGAATGTGCTCTATCGATTTTCAGGTAGTGACGGTGCCTATCCCCAAGGCGATCTCACCTTCGATCAGGCAGGAGATATCTACGGTACGACTATCAATGGAGGCTCGGCGGGCTGGGGCGTGGTTTACAGCTTGACCCGCTCCAATGGCGGATGGACCCAAAGCGTGCTTTATCAAGCTAGAGGCGACGGCGATGGTCAGTATCCTTGGGGCGGAGTTGCCTTCGACCCATCCGGCAGCCTCTACGGCGTCTTCTCACAAAATGGTCCGTCCGGTTACGGTGCGGTGTACAAGTTGGCGCGATCGGGTTCCGGCTGGACGGAGAGTACGGTTCACGGTTTTACCTATCATGGAAATGATGGTGCGTCTCCGCAAGGCGGACTCATCTTCGATGGAGCCGGCAATTTCTACGGCACCACGGTGCACGATGCTACCGGCGGCGGTACAGTTTTTGAGTTCACTCCGTCGGGTGGCAACTGGACTTACGACTTCTTGTACGGATTTACCGGCGGCATCGATCTTGGCCCCTACGACAAGCTGGTGATGGACGCAGCCGGCAATCTTTACGGCACCACCTTCGCGGACGGGCAATACGGATATGGATCCGTCTTCAAGCTGACGCGCTCCGGGGGCGGATGGGTCTATACTTCGTTGCACGATTTCACCGGAGGCAGCGATGGATCAAATCCAATGTGCGCCTTGGTGTTCGATTCGTACGGCAATCTTTACGGTACCGCATCCGGCGGCGGAGATCGTCAGGACGGCGTGATTTTCCAGATCGCACCGTGAAGGTATCGTGATATACCGTTTTGGCGGTGTCACGCCTAGTAACGGCGGGCTGCGCAAGCCCTTGAAAAGCAACGTTTGGGTAGAGCGGGCCGTTCTTCAGGCCCGCATCCCAATCGTTTGTTGGCCGCCCCAACTGAACTTGAATCCAGCAACGGACCATTCCTGAGAACGATCAACATCGCTTCATCGCCGACCTCTACCGTGGAGGTTCGGAACCCTCATGATGAGGTTGGCTCGGCGCATGGGGTGCGCTTTGATGTGGGGCAGCGGCGTGCTGCGCCGGCGGCTGGCTCGCGTGCGGAGCGGAGGTGTGTGATGGGGGATGCGCCGTCTCCTTTGGCGATTCCGAAATGGCGGGATGCCCCGCGTTGTGCGCCACCGTCGAATTGCTCGGATGTGGAGTAGCGGTGTTACTCGGGTGAGACGCGTTCTGGTGGGCCGGCGGATGGGGAACATTGTTGGTGGAATGTGACGCGCTGGCGGTTCCGTTATTCGCCCGCGTGGCAGGCTCACTCTGGTTCATGTGGGCCGGGGGCTGCGATGCCGGATGCTCTGCATTGTGGGCAGCGGTTGAATTGTTGGGATGGGGAGCAGAGGCATTGTCCTCCCGCGCTGGCGGTCGCGGAACCGGGTTGTTCGGGTGGGAAGCATTGGCGTTACTTGGATGCGGAAGGTTCGCATTGCTGGAAGCTCGCCCATTTGCATTGTTTGGGTTGTTCGAGCGGGGAGCGTTGATCGCAGGGTTATTGGTCACCAGCGCACTCCTCGCGGTTACAACACCTGCCCCGTGAAATGATCCCGGCTTGGGAGTTGCCGCAACCGTCGGCCGGCCATGATTTACCGACGCTAACTGGGCGTGGTCCGTGCTGGCCATTTGCTCATGCTGGGTCTGTACTTGAGTAGGAGCGATGTGCCGCTCGTTGGCCATAGTTCGCTGTTCTGCCGTGGGCTCCGCCCGGATCCCGCCCGTGCCACCGTTGTAGCTGACGCGATTAACGGTAACGTTATTCACCACCGTAGTGTTGTAAGTGTTGTGAATATTGGTGACGTTAACATTGTTGACAGCGCGGTTGTAATAGAACGTTCCATTGCGCCATGCTCCGCCCGCGTATCCATTGCCGGTGTAGCCAAAACCGTAGTTGACGCCTCCGTAAAAGCCGATATGCGGCCCCCAGTAACCCGCATGCCACAGGAACGCCGAACCACCCCATCCCCAGTAACCAGGCGTCCACAGAACGCCGACTTGAGGCGCCATCACCCAGGTTCCGGGTACCCAGAAATAGCCTTCCGGCCCGTATGCCCAATAACCCGGGGTCCAGATATAACCGACACCGGGGCAAAGAGGCTGCGAATATACCGGCAGCGGAGGCGGAGCGATCCCTGCTGAAATAAAAATGCCGGCGAAGGAAACAGCCGGTACGGCAATCATCAAGAGAACCAGCAAGAAGAGCCGGCTGAAACGGAAGATACGCATGTTGTTCCTTTCGTGTCCGATCACTATCGCCCCGGCCAGCACGTGAAGTACGGCAGAAATATTTCGGATTTATCTTAACTTTCTTGGCGGAGCCTAGTTTTAGTCCTCACTCGCAATACTGGTTAGAACCGCATTGGCGAAAAATAGTTGCTAATTCTGCTAGCGGCTCGGAGTTTCTTGACTGGGGCAACCCAAGCGCTCGCCTCGCGTTTCCGGTTTTGCCGCATTTCAAGATGGGGAAACTTATAAGACAAAGTGAGTTAGCAATATTGGCCCGTGGACAGGCTCGGTGATATGCGGGGCACCTGCCAGGCACGGAGAGCCTCGTCCCGTATGCGAGTGCCAACTACGACCACGGGCGTGAAAGGCCTGGTGCGGGGTGCGCTCAGGAGGGTGCCTAGCCAAGCATTGACACAGATGGTCGCTGTTCCGAAGTAGCTCTACGCCCAGCCAAAGAAAAATGGTGCGCCGAGGTGCTTCGGAGCGTTATATAGTGTGGGACTATTAGAAGCTCAACAGAGATTCGGTATGTCTGTATAAGAGGCTCTGCAAGAAAATCTCCGACATCTCAGTCGCACCAGCCCCTAAGGCTGATCTCAGCGAGGAGCATTGCCTATTTCGCCGTCAAACATCGAACGTTGGAAGGATGAATCATGAACAGGCCCTCTGTTTTGTCGATTGGCATGTTAGTTCTGCTTGCCGCGACGCTTCCTCTGATGGCGCAAACTCCAGATCCTCACAACGCTTATGCCCATCCGGCCATTCAGATTGCGAATGTGCCGGCGAATCCCGGTGGCCCGACCGGCATTTTGCCTGCCCAGTTTAAGGCCGCGTACGGATTCAATCGCATCCCCAGCCAAGGCCAGGGGCAGACCATCGCCTTGGTCGACGCCTACGACGATCCCAACGTCGCATCCGACCTGGCGTTCTACGCGAATTATTTCCACCTGACGCCGTGCAACTTCCAGAAAGTGATCGTAGGTAATCCGGCGCAGGGCGAAGGTTGGGACCTTGAAGAATCTTTAGACGTCGAACAGGCCTGCGCCTTGGTGCCACAAGCCAACATCATCCTGGTCGAAGCCAACAGCAACAGCTTCACCGATCTGCTCAATGCCGTCGCTGCAGCCTCCGCGGCTCCGTATAACGCCACCGTGGTTTCCATCAGCTGGGGCGGTGGCGAGTTCAGCGGCGAGCAAGCCTACGATAGCTACTTCTGCAACATCGTTAACGGCAACGGCCAGCCCGTGACCTTTGTCGCCGCCAGCAATGAGGCTACCTATCCTGCAACTTCGCCTTGTGTGATAGCTGCGGGCGGTACCACGCTGGTCTTGACCACCACCGCGCCTTTGGGAAATCCCCTTCAATTGGACTACGGTACTGAATCGGCGTACGGTCTGGGCGGAATCAGCGCGTACGAACCGCAGCCCCCGTGGCAGAATCCGGCCTGCACGACCTTTTCAAGAAACAGTCGTTGCGTTCCCGACATTGCCTCGGATGCCAACCCCAGCACAGGTGTTCCCGTGTATGACACCTATAGCGAAGGTGGCTGGATTGAGGTGGGTGGAACTAGTCTGTCTACTCCTGATTGGGCTTCGTTCTTTACCATCGTCAACTCATTGCGTGCGGGCCAGGGTAAAGGTACACTCAGCCAGGCGGCTCCTGACCTATACGCGATTTATTACTCTTCGGATTACCTCACTGACTTCCATGACATTACGTCAGGCTCCGGAGCCGGCCCTGGCTATGATTTAGCGACCGGGATTGGTAGCTACCAAGTGAATAACTTGGCTCCCGCGTTGGTCGCAGACCCGAATTGAGCTACATTTTCTCTTACGCGTTGTCGGAAATAGAAGAACTCGGTATCCTCTCAGAATGGAGTGTCTATGAAGCAATGGTTCACTAGCATGCTATTTGCTGCGCTGGCAGTCTCTTTGTGCGCCGGGCTGGAATCAAGTCCCGCCGCTCATCCCGGTCAAGCACCCGCGCAGTCCTCGGCTGCGCCGGCCACCGCCGGTCAGGTGCAAGGATTTTTTACCATGGAGTTGACCAAGTCCGTCGATTCCAAGAAGCTGAAGGATGGCGATGAGGTTGACGCCAAGCTGGTGACGGATGTGCACGCTGCCGACAATGTGACGTTCCCTCGCGGATCGAAGGTGATCGGCCACGTAACCGAATCGAAGGCCCGCTCGAAGGGCGATACGGAATCGGCACTGGCAATTAACTTCGACAAGATCATCAGGACGGGCGGGGAAACGCCGATCAAGAGCGTTATCCAGGCCGTGGCCCCGAATCCGAATGCGGGAGTTACTACTGGCGGTGGCGTTGGCTATGGGGATTTGAAGGCAGCCACGGCGGCCCCTCCGGCGCCCGATACTTCCCGCGGCCCAACCCCACTTCTGAATGAACAGTCGGTAGGGGTTTTAGGGATCAAGAACCTGCAACTCAGCCCGGATGGAGTGCTCACGTCCGGCGGGAAAGAAGTAAAGCTCGATAGCGGAACGCGAGTTTTACTCAAGGCGTCAGCGCAATAGCCAGCCAGAAATCACGGGCGCGGGCGGCGACAACTTGCTGCTCGCCCCGCGGCTCCCAGCCTCTAATACTACTGTGTTATAAAC
>PMWW01000052.1 GCA_003165795.1 Acidobacteriaceae bacterium | reverse complement strand
GGATCAAAAATTCGATAGGCGAGCAGTTTCACGCGGTCATTCAGGAGGAACCAAGCCAGAGCGTAGCCCCAAACGAACGCTGCCCAGCCCCAGCCAAGGGGTGTCATAAACAGCCCATAAACCGCAATCAGAGTTGCCAGCATTTGCGTGCCTAGCACCGCGATCCATAGAACCTTCGCGGGGCGTATGGACCAGAACGGGCCGCGAGTGCGCGTCAGGAAAATCGTCAGATGTCCGGCCACGGACAGCTTCAGGTACATCAGCGTCTGGATGTGCGCGCGGTCGAGGTGAAATACGCGCTCGCCAAGGTAGAACAGGCCAAACGCGGCGACGACCCCGATGACACCCAGCACGGTGGAAATTCCCAGCACCAGGCGCATGTTCCAGGCCTCGGGCTTGTCCTTGTAATGAACGTTGTCATAGGCGATGGACAGGATGGCTCCATCATTGAGCAGCGCCAGCATCACGATCATCACTGCGGTCAGGGGATAGAAGTTAAACACCAGGATCGCCAGCGTCATGAAGAACAGCACGCGCAGCGTTTCGGCGATGCGATAGATCGCATAGCTGTTCATCCGCTGGAAGATGCGGCGGCTCTCCTTGATGGCGTCGATGATCACCGACAGGCCGGACGCCAGCAGCACAATGGACGCCGCTGCACGCGCCGCATCGGTTGCGCCAGAAACTGCAATCCCGCAGTCTGCTTTCTTCAGCGCTGGGGCGTCGTTCACTCCGTCGCCGGTCATGCCCACGATGTGGCCAGCCTTTTGCAGGACATCCACAATGTAGAACTTATGTTCGGGAAATACCTGGGCGAAGCCATCCGCCTTCTCGATGGCCTCCGACGCCTGCGCTGTCTCGTGATGCTTCATGTCGCCCAATGCGCTGGCATCAACGATGTTCGTGCCCATCCCCAGTTGTTTGGCAGTCTCCCGAGCGATCGCCATCTGATCGCCCGTAACCATTTTGACGTTCACCCCCATCTGCCGGGCGCTCGCGATGGTTGCTTTGGCTTGCTCGCGTGGCGGATCGAACAAAGGCAACACGCCGGCAAATTGCCACTGGCCTTCCTCATCTGCCCGGGCCACGCCCAACGATCGGAAGCCGCGTGCCGCAAATTCATTCACGGCTTTCTCGACGGCGGGCTTTACCTCACCGGCGTCGGTCGCCATCTGCAGAATCACCTGCGGCGCTCCCTTGGCCACAAAGAACTGCTTTCCGTCTCCGCCTTTGACAGTTGCTTCCGTGCGCTTATGTACCGGGTCGAACGGCTGAAAATGGACGACCTGGTAGCCCTTCAAGGCTTGATCGTCCTTCACGCCGCCGATCACGGCCAGGTCGATGGTGTCCTTGTCTTCCGCCCGTGAAGCCAGTGCCGCCCAAAGAATGACCTGGTCGCCAGGGATACCATGCACGCTGAATGGATCGCCCAACGTCAGCTTGTTCTGGGTCAGGGTGCCGGTCTTGTCCGAGCACAACACGTCCACGCCGGCTAACTCCTCGATCGCCGAGAGGCGGGTAACAATCGCTTCTTTTTTCGCCAGCAGCCGTGCCCCGACCGCCATTGTCACCGACAGTACCGTGGGCATGGCCACGGGAATCGCGGCCACCAGAAGCACCAAGGCGAATTCCAATGTGCTCAGGATCGGGTCGCCACGGAAGAGGGCCACGGCCAGTATCAACACGACCAGGGTCACCGCGAGAATAATCAGGTAATCGCCAATTTTCAGCACGGCCCGCTGGAAATGGCTGACGGTATGGGCCTCCTGCACCAGTTGCGCAGTCTTGCCGAAGTAGGTGTTTTCGCCGGTGGCATACACCATCGCGTCGATTTCGCCTTGCCGGATAATCGAACCGGAAAACACCGCCTCGCCCGATTTGCGCGTGGCGGGTAAAGATTCCCCGGTTAACGCGGACTGATCAACTTCCACGGGATCGCCGGCCAACAGACGCGCATCCGCCGGCACGATGTCGCCCAGTCGCACCCGGATGACGTCGCCCGGCACCAACTCACGCGCCGCCGGAGTGGTCCACTTCCCGTCACGTTTCACCTTGGCCTTGATTGCCAGTTTGGCTTTCAGCGCGGCGATGGCGTTTCCCGCCTGATGTTCTTCCCAGAATCCGACGACAGCGTTGGAAAAAAGCAGAAAGAGAATGATGAAGAAATCCAGCCAGTGGCGGACCACGCCCGACAGAATCACCGCCGCTTCGATCATCCACGGGATGGGGCCCCAAAAATAAGTAAGGAACTTCAGGAAGGGATTGGTCTTCTTCTCCGCGATTTCGTTAGGGCCATATTGCGTCAGCCGCGTCTGCGCTTCGGCTTGACTGAGGCCGTCCGGCGACGAACCCAGCTTCTTCTGGAGTTCCGGCATGGTAACGGACTTCAGATCGTCCTTCGATTCCGGTTTCGAGCCGTCCTTGGACTCAGGCTTCGCCACGGGCGTTGAGTCAGGCTTCGGCTCCGGTTTTGCCTCCGGCTTGGACTCGGGCTTCTCTGTCTCCGTTTTCATGGTCCCCACGTGCTTGATGTCTCCACCGGATCTTGGTCCAGAGCAGGGTGGTGAAATCGACGGACAGGCGCTGTCGACGAAGTCTCATTCGAGGTTCTGAATTCGCGGAAATCGGCGCGTTGCACCTCAACAGTCGTCCAGTCGATCGCCGCCATGGTGACCGCCAATGTCATCGGGACACTTACAGACAGTATCGTGCCGAGGAGACGCGGAAGCTGTGCAGTTTTGCTCAACAATCGCGAACGGCCACTCATTTGGAAAGCTGTGATCGTTGGCAGGACGGCTCAGTGGCACACTGTGCGAGCTTTTGAGAATTTCGCCGCCAAACGTGAGTTAACCAGCAACATTGACAAAGTAAAGCCTTAATTATGAGTCATATAGTTGTGGGTGGGAAATGTTGTGATGGCGGTGTGCGGTGAGTGTCAAGGTAACGAGTCTGGTGTGGGAGCGGGCCGGGCGAAACGCTGCTGACGGTCGTCAGAATCAAACAGGAGGAGGCCCTTTCCACCGCAGGTTATTCTTATCGCTTGACCCGATGACGGAGGCGATGCANNCGACGGCACCGGCAGCTGCCGATACCAACCCTCGGCTTCGCCGTCGCCGTTCACCAGCTTCTGTTCGCCGGTTTCTCCGCTCTCCGTATCTAACCAAGCCACTTGCTGCCACCGCGGATGGTAATCACACCCTACAATAAGCATGGAAGGCTCCTTCCTTCCCCGTGTCTTAGTCCTCAAACCCAGACTACCGGATCGAAGCGAGCCTTCTCTCTTATCTAATCAACCCAAGCCGCTTTTGCTTGAGTGGGTGTTTTCTTGGTATACGGGTGAGCGTTTTGTGGGGGTTTCGAAGCGCTCCTTGAGCCGACGATCTTCCACGATTTCCCACTCATTCGAAACCCGCGAATGAGTGGGTCACCCGCGTCACAGTCGCAAGTGACCGCCTTCCCTCCTTCGTTGCAACCCCGTGTGCCCTGTGCTACTTTCAAGGATGGTTAGAGGTACGCTTTGCGCGCACAGGTGCCCGTTGGGCTGAACCGCAAAGAGGCCGAGATTTTCGCCCGCCTCGATCCGGAGCGGCTGCCCCACCACATCGCTATCATCATGGACGGCAACGGCCGCTGGGCCAAACGCCGCCATCTGCCCCGCATCGCGGGACACCGCTCGGGTGTGGCCTCGGTACGCTCGACCGTAGAAACTGCCGCCCGGCTCGGCATCACGGCCCTCACGCTCTATTCCTTCTCCGCTGAGAATTGGAAGCGCCCGCGCACCGAAGTTCAATTTCTGATGAACCTGTTGCGACGTTACCTGAAGATGGAGCTGCCCACGCTGATGGAGAACAACATTCGGCTGCAGTACATTGGCCGGCAGCAGGAGCTTCCGCAAGAAGTCCAGGAGCGCATGGCGTGGGCGCGCGAGATGACCGAGCGCAACAGCGGCATGGTGCTCACTCTGGCGCTCAACTACGGCTCGCGAACGGAGCTGGTGGACTGCTTCAACTCGCTGGTGCGCGAGGCGTCGCGCAATGGCGGCATCGAGCACCTCAAAGTCGACGAGCGCTCCATCGCGCGCCACCTCTATACCAACAGCCTGCCTGACCTCGATCTGGTCATTCGCACCAGCGGCGAGATGCGGCTCAGCAATTTTCTCCTGTGGCAAGTGGCCTACTCCGAGATCTACGTTACCGAGACGCTGTGGCCCGACTTTCGCGGCACCCAGTTGCTGGAAGCCATCGAAGCTTTCCAGAAACGCGAGCGCCGTTTCGGAGGCCTGACCACCGACAACGGAAATGCCTCGTGAAGCGCGTTCTAACCGCAGTCATCCTGATTCCACTTGTCGTGCTGGCGCTGTTCCGGGCGCCGCTGTGGCTGTTTAGTCTGCTGGTGCTGGGAGTGGCGCTGCTGGCGGCGAAAGAGTATCTAGGCATAGTACAGGCGCAGGGCTTTCGACCGATGGCGGCAACCAGCTATGCGCTAATGGTGTTGTTGTTCGCCCTCTTCTACGTTGTAATTTGGATAGGCTCGACCTCCCCCGCCGGCGGTGTCGTTGCACTGTTTGGAATCCCGCTGTTTGCTTTTCTCTCATCTGTCTTCTCGGCACTTGTGTTTCTTCTGTTTAGCCTTAGAAGCGAACCGCTCTCACAAGCACTACCCGGCGCCGCGATCTCGTACATGGTGCTGCCCTACATAGCTTTTACGCTCGCCCTGCTAATAGTTCTGAAGAATATTGGGAACGGACCCTTATACCTGTTGTATGTGATGTTGCTGGTGTGGTGCGGCGACGTCGCCGCTTATTATGTCGGACGTGCGATCGGAAAGCATAGGCTAGCCCCGCGCATCAGTCCGGGCAAAACATGGGAAGGTTCGATTGCTTCGGTTATTGGAGCGGTGATCGTCGGCTTACTGCTGTTTCATTACATCAATCCAATTGCCGAAGGATTTCGTCAAGCGCACCTGCTAACAGTCTCTACCGATATGTCGAGTCGAACAGCCTCGCCGGCTTTCGAACTCGCGCCAGTATGGTTCGTGGCTCTATTTGCGGGTTGCGTGAACGTCGCCGCGCAACTCGGCGATCTGGTTGAGTCGGCGCTTAAGCGCGGCGCGGGGGTCAAGGATTCCGGAACGCTGCTGCCCGGTCACGGAGGAGTTCTCGACCGCATCGACGCGCTTTTGTTTGCGCTGCCTATTGGCCTGCTCTTCTACTTCTGTGGGATGAGCAGGTACTTCGCGCCGGGTGGAATAGATTAGCGTTCGCCCTTCCGCGTTCCGAGTTATGTGTATACAAGGTATACTTGTCTCAGAAAGGGTTTTATGGCAGCAACGGGCATGGTTCACATTCGCGTTGACCAAAAGGTGAAGGCCAAAGCTGCGAAAACGCTGGCCACCATGGGCCTGACTGTTTCTGATGCCGTGCGCCTGTTGCTGACGCGGATTGCATCGGAGCAAGCACTTCCCTTTGAGGTGCGGGTCCCGAATCGCGAGACGAAGGCAGCCATTGCGGCAGGCGAGCGCGGAGAAGTATCCAGGGCCAGGACGGTTGCCCAGATGATGGCCAATCTGAATGCGGACGATTGAGTGGACCAATGCGTTCAAGCGCGACTACAAACGGATGAAGGCAACGCCTCGGCACAAAGACATTGAAACCCTGCTCTCTGAGACAGCCGAGCTGCTGGCTGAGGACAAGCCCCTCCCACAGAAGCATCGCGATCATGCTTTGGTCGGCAACTGGAAAAATCATCGCGAGTGCCACTTGAAGCCGGATCTGCTTTTGATTTACAAGCTGCCCGATGCCGGAACTTTGCGATTGGTGCGCATGGGTTCGCACAACGAGCTGTTCGCATAATAATCTGAGAGTTCATGAAACGCATCGCCATTCTCGGTTCCACCGGCTCCATCGGCAAGAGCACCCTCAGCATCGTTGAGAGCTTTCCTGACCGCTTCTCCGTCGTCAGTATGGCGGCGGGCCACAACGTCGATCTCGCGTTCGAGCAGGCACGACGCTGGCGTCCGCAGATCGTGTCAATGGCGACTGCAGAAACCGCCGGTCAACTCCAGGACAAACTGAAGCAAGCCGGCCTCAACCATGCAATTGAAGTCACTCACGGCTCGGCTGGCACGGTGAAGGTCTCCACTCATCCGGACGCCGACTTTGTGGTGAGCGCTATCGTAGGCGTCGCCGGACTGGAGGCCACGTACGAAGCCGTCAAAGCCGGCAAATCCGTTGGCCTCGCCAATAAAGAATGCATGGTTGCGGCCGGCGACTTAATCAGCGCCGAGGCGCGCAAGCAAGGCAAGCCGCTTCTGCCCATCGACAGCGAGCACAACGCCATTCACCAAGCCATGCGCGGCGGTCGCCGCAACGAAGTACAGCGCGTCTGGCTGACAGCTTCCGGCGGTCCGTTCCTCCACACCCCAGCCAGCGCCTTGGCTGACATCACCGTTGAGCAGGCGCTCAATCACCCGACCTGGAAGATGGGCAGACGCATAACCATTGACTCAGCGACCTTGATGAATAAGGGTTTCGAGGTGATCGAGGCTTGCCGCCTGTTCGATATGCCTGCCAGTCAGATCAGCGTGCTGGTCCATCCCCAGAGCACGATCCACTCGATGGTCGAGTTCGTTGACGGTAGCCTGCTGGCGCAACTGTCGGTCACCGACATGAGGTTACCCATCCTCTACGCACTTACCTATCCCGACCGCATCGAGTCCGACCTGCGCTTCCCGGTGCAGGAGCTACGGAGGCTCGATTTCTGTCTGCCCGACCTGGACAAATTTCCTTGCTTACGTTTGGCTTACGAAGCAGTCGAAGCGGGAGGCGCTAAAACCATTGCGCTGAACGCGGCAGATGAAGTAGCGGTAGCGGCATTTCTCGAAGGTAGTATTGGGTTCTTGGAAATTCCGGCTACAATAAAGGCGGTCGTTGTTGCAACGTCCGCGCCGGCGCCGGAATCTATTCACGAGGTATTGAGCGTGGATGCGGACGTACGCTGCAGGGCGCAAGCGCGGATCGAGGCCCTGGTCCAAGGGAAATCTGTTGTCCCGGCGACTCGAGGCTAGCAACTCCCCGGTAGAAGAGGTTTATGGAATCGTTTTTGATTGCGGTGGTGGCGATGGCCGTGGTGCTCGGGGTCATGATCCTGGTGCACGAGTTCGGCCACTATGCTGCCGCCAAATGGTTTGGCGTCCGGGTGGACGTGTTCTCTATCGGCTTCGGCAAGCGCCTGGCCGGCTTTCGGCGCGGCGATACCGACTATCGCATCAGCGCGCTCCCGCTCGGCGGATACGTGAAGATGGCGGGCGAGAACCCGCTGGAATCGCGCAGCGGCGCGCCCGATGAATTTATGTCGCACCCGCGCTGGCAGCGCTTTGTGATCGCGGTTGCCGGTCCGGCCATGAACATCCTCCTGGCCGTCGCCCTGCTCACCGGTGTGTTCATGGTGCATTACGAACATCCTCTGTACCTGGACGAGCCAGCCGTGGTGGGTTGGGTAGTAGACAACTCGCCCGCGGCCAAGGCGGGCATCGAGCAAGGCGACCGCATCATTCGTATCGATGGCCAGCAGGACCCCACTTGGGAAGACGTGTTCCTGAAGATCATGATCAATACCAAGCAACCGGTCAGCGTGGCGATCCAGCGCGGTCACGACATGATCGAGAAGCAGATTCAGCCCGAAGCTGAAGGCTCCGACGAATATGGCAGCGTGGGCTTCTTGCCTGACCAGCCGGTCATCGTCACCGGCGTTGAGTCCAACATGCCGGCGGCCAAGGCCGGCTTGCAGATAGGCGATGAGGTCATCGCAGTCAATGGCACGCCGGTGCGTTCGCTTTACTCGGTAATCCATTACCTACAGCAAAACGGTGACCAACCCGTGGTGGTGGTGGCCTCACGCCACGGACAGCACGTCACCTTCAACATGACTCCTGTCCAGACCGACGACAACGGACGCAAGGCCTATCGGTTGGGCTTCGGCTCGGTGCCGGTGCATGTTGACAAGTTGCCCTTCGCCAAAGCTTTGAGCCGTTCGCTGGAGGAGAACAAGAAGTATTCGCTGCTGATGGTTGACCTCATCCACAAAATGGTGGAGCGGAAAGTTTCCATCAAGCAGCTCGATGGTCCCATCGGGATCGCGCGTGCTTCCGGCGATGCGGCGCGTCAGCCGGGTTGGACTCCCCTGCTCGGCCTGATGGCGATGATCAGCCTGAATCTCGGCATTCTCAATCTGCTGCCCATTCCCATCCTCGACGGCGGCATTATCATGCTGCTCATTGTCGAATCGGTTATGCGCCGCGATATCAGCTTGCGTATCAAAGAGCGCATCTACCAAACGGCATTTGTTTTCCTGGTGCTGTTCTTCGTGGTCGTGATCTATAACGATTTGATGAAGGCCTTGCCGGGACTGGCGCAGCGCCTGCCGTAGATCTATTTCCCTTCGCGGGATTGATAGGCGCAGGCGCCATTTTCAATTAGCGCCGAATCTGGCAGCGGTTGTTCAAACGTCCTATGGTCCGCACTCTGGGAAAA
The DNA here is from genome assembly GCA_003165795.1 of Acidobacteriaceae bacterium. Lineage (GTDB taxonomy): Bacteria > Acidobacteriota > Terriglobia > Terriglobales > Acidobacteriaceae > Bog-257. Next base: position 52,843 of record PMWW01000052.1, on the reverse strand, counting down.
TCAAAAGGCCCCCAATCGCCGGGGGCCTTTGCATTCGTATCTTGCCCAAACATCAGTTAAACGACTGTGAGCTGGAACCATCGTTGCGCTTTAGCGTTGGACGATCATCGTCGGGCTGGCTTCCGCTTCCCGTGCTGCTGCCGTTGCCATTGTCCTGAGGATTGTCGGCGGTCGCGCGGCGCAATGTCGGCCGGTCCTTGTTGTCCTTGTCGTTCTGCAGCTTGTGGTGGTTCTCAAGGGACGCCAATCGTCCCTTCACCTGGTCGAATTCTGAAGTGTTCACGATGTACTCGTCGCGCGCCGGCAGCACCGTCCTCATTTCATTTTGTGCGGCTGCGACGCGGTCCGGCGTCATAGGATGAGAAGCGAAGGCCTTAGCCAGCGTGCCCGGCTTCTTCTTTTCCTGAGCTTCAATCTTCTCGAAGAAGGAAATGAACGACTGCGGATCGTATCCCGCCTTGTACATGTATTCCATGCCGAGGAAGTCCGCTTCGGCTTCAAAAGTGCGCGAGAACTTCATGAAGGTCAGCGGCACCCCGATCCCCAATGCTGCCTGCGTGCCCTCGTAGACCGCCCAGCCACCAGGTATGAAGATCAGCGGAATGCTTGCCAGATTAACGATATTGCCCCGCGTCTGCTCGCGCGCCACGTGACAGGCAGCGACGTGGCCGATCTCGTGCGCCATGACGCCAGCCAGCTCGGCTTCATTGTCGGCCGCCAGGATCAGTCCGGAATTCACGTAGAAAAAACCACCCGGCAGAGCGAAGGCGTTGACCTCGTCGGTGTCAATTACCTTGATGGTGAATGGGACTTTCGCATCGGAGTTCCGCACCAGGTTCTGTCCAATCCGGTTCACATATTCCGTGATGACGGGATCGCTGACCATCTTGGCCCCGTGCTCCACCTGCTGCGAGTAACTGCGGCCCATCGCCACCTGCTTGTCCAGCGAGTACCAATTTCCCAGGCCCTTATTGCAACCAACGTTGCGATTGCCGATGGCGTCGATGTTCTTCATCGCGTCGGGCGAGGGCGTGTTCTTGTCCGGCTTATCCGGAGTGTACTGATCGTTGGAACCAGACGTCGTGCTCTGCGACGTAGACCCTTGGCTGGACGTCGTGCCCTGGGATGTAGAACTTTGAGTGGATGAGCCCGATGAACTCGATCCTTGCGTAGGCGAGCCCTGTGTAGCCGTGCCCTGGTTCTGGGCGGCGCCCAAGGGAACCAGCATCAAAGCAAGAGCGCCAAAACAAAGAAAACGCGATGCGGAACACATGATATACACCTTCTTAGGCTCCATCCGGCGCCAGACACACGCCCCCTCACGAGCCACAGCCCTGTCTAGTAAACCCAAACCCGCCCATCTTGTTGCCCGGCCCACGCTTCTATTCTCGACCCCTTTGGGGGCAAAGTCCACCGTATATGTCCATATGGTGACGCTCTCCAAGTCAGATGTGCCGGTTCCCAATAAGAATTCCAGAATTTGGCGCTCTGAGTTTCAAATTCTTGTGGCCCGCGGAAAAACGCCCGTCCAGCTCTGATCGAGTCGCTGTTCGGGTAGATCAGGCCTTCAGGCCCCCGTCTAAGCTCTTGTAAGTATTTTGAGGCGTTAGAGACTGCGGCGCAACCGCGAGTGCAATTCTCTAGCAGGTTGCTGAAAAACTCGGGAAAGCGGATCCTCACCGACTAAAGAGGCTGCTGAAAAACTCGTTGGAGGTCAAAGCTCGGGTAGAGCTGGCCTTCAGGCCAGCGTCCAAGTTCTTTGTTCTTGATTCCGGGCCGGCTTTAGCCGGCGGCAGCAACTATGTTTATCGAGTTTTTCAGCAGCCCCTAAAGTCGGTTCGGGATCACAAGAACAAGAGACTTGCTACGGCCTAGCTAGGGCCACGCCCCTTCAAAACTCCCCGAACCCGACTCTTTTAGCAGCCTGCTAACGCAATCAACAAATCACCGATCGATGGTTATGGGTATGGGACAATTGCTCCTATAGCCATAATAGGAAAAGCCGGTCCCGAAGCCACGCTATTAGTCTGGTACTTCGCCCGGAGAAACGTCATCCACGTAACACCATATCCATGTCTCTCCTGGTTCAATGGAGCGAATCAGAGGATGCTTCACTCTATGAAAGTGCTTGGTCGCGTGCTTATTTTTGGACGAATCGCAGCAGCCCACATGTCCGCATTCCAGGCACAACCGCAGATGCACCCAGGTATCGCCTAGCTTGACGCATTCCGGACAAACATGAACATCGGTGTGGGTAACCTTAATCTGATCGAGATGACTACAGGTCTCTGCCATTTGCTCCTCCAAATGATTTAGCGTTCCAGGGCTTTGCGGTCCCACTTTCCCAGGTTGGCCGCCGCGTCGTAGGTACTCTGCAAGAACTCCATCAAGGCAGCTTTGGGAGAATCGGCACTTCGCACATCGTCGTACATCAGCAAGAATTCTTTCATTTGCGGATGGTAAAAGGCACTCGCACGAAGCGCTCGTTGTTCCGCATAGCCTGCCGGCTCGGGCGACGCATAAGAATAAAAGGCAGGGCCCTTGATGTCTCCGCCTCCTGGCCAGAATCCGGCGCTGCTGACTTCGTGCGAGTAAGCCTCACGCGTGATGGAATCCGCACCCGGCCTGTCCGGCGCTCGCCTTCCGGAAAAACGAGTGACCGCCAAATCGAAGCTTCCCCAGAAAAAATGTACCGGGCTTACCTTGCCTAGAAACGGCGCTCTGAATTCCTTGAAGACCGAATCAACCCAGGCCAGGAGGCGCCAAAACTGGTGGGCCGATTCCGCGTCGTACGACGAATGTACATTGTCCTTCTCGAACGGGATAGGATCGGGAATCTCGCACGGCGTGGTCCAGATTTTGACGGCAACGCCGAGGCCAGAGAGGGCCGCCATGAAAGACTGATAAAATTCCGCGACGCTTTGCGCCCGCAGCGCCAGCTCACAATGCTCTCCCTCGCAACTGTCGATCAGCAGCTTGTGCTCGATGAAGTCGAAGCAAACCTCAATCGTACGATCACCGTAAGGCATCGGGGAAGTCGTCAGGCCACGGACGGTGACGTAGAGTGGCACATTCCACCAGTGATTGACCAGCGGACAAAGCTCCAGCCGAACCTTGCCGATGACTTGCGTCCACATGTGCAAGGTCGCCAAAGTATCTTTCCATGAATCGAAGGGCAACGCCGGCAAAGTCTGGACGCTGGGACTGGAATGCCCGGGATCTATCGTCATACGCCACCTCCTATTGGCTACCTACTTTACCCGATTTCTCGTTCGCGGCACTGGCAGATCTCTTGCCTTATTCGGTTTGTCGCAAACAACAACGCCGACCGCGTTTGCGACCGGCGATTGGTTGAATCTGGATGGGCCCCACGCTGGTTGGCGACGAAGCCCATCTTATTTGCGGAGCAGCATCTGCAAGAGTGGCCGCCGCCGCAACTCTTACTTCTTGTCGGCTCCGAAGCTGAACAGGTCGGTCAGGTCGCCGAGAGCCGGGCTGTTCGACGGGGCGTACGGATTGGCCACGCTGGGAACCGGATTGGGCAGGTTGTCGCGGCTGCGGTCGGTGATTGGCGGCAGCGCCCAGTTGTACTCGATGAACTTCAGGATCGAGACGTGATCGTTGTACTGGTGCGAGATGTGGCCTGCCGAAGTGTAGGGCGAAACCACCAGCATCGGGATACGGGTACCGTCGCCGAAGTAGTCCAGGTTCTGCACATACCCAGAGTCATAGTATCCACCGCCTTCATCGAAGGTGATGAAGATCGCCGTACTCTGCCACAGCGACGGATTGGCTTGCACTGCGTCCACGATTTTCTTGGCGAATCCCTCGAACAGGTCCAGTTTGGAAGACGCCGGGTGACCGTCTACGAAGCCGCTCGGCTTCACGTAAGACACGGCCGGAAGGTTGCCGCTGGCAATGTCGGCATACAGGTCAGTCGTGTCCTTCAGGTGGGTCGTACGGACCGTCTGGTTGGTCATGATTGAGGTGGAATACTGGAAGAAGTTGCAGATGTTGCAGTACTGGTCCAGCGGATTCTGGTCGTACTTGTCTTGCAGGTACCGATTCCACTGATCGCCGTAGTACTTCCAGGACACGTTGTACTGCAGCAACTCGTCGCCGATGTTGCGCACGCTGGATGGCGGGATGGTGAATACCGTGTTGTTATCGTTGTTGTCGGTGTAAGCGTTGGTGCCGTCTCCGAAGTAGCCAGGATTGTAATTGTTCAAGATGTACCAGTGCCCCGGAGCACACTTGGGGTCCACTTGATAAGGCAGCGAACTTTCGTAGTTAAGAACCGGGAAAACGCCGGGAGCATCGGAGTCGGAGCAGTTGCTATAGGATCCACCACCGTAAGAGGGCGATCCATACGAGCCGCCGCCGTAGCCGTCTTCGGCGTACCAGTTATTGGTACCGGGCTGGGCGTTGGGATTCTCGATTTCGTCGACAATACCCTGGTTCTTTGAACCGATGCCAACCACCTGATTGTGGGGCGGCTGCGAGGGATGTCCGTTGCCGTCGCTGAACCAAATGGCGTCGCCAGTCCCCATCATGATGTGATTGGCGCCTGTACCGCCCATGACGGCCTGGTGATAGTTGTCGCTCATGGCGTAGTTGTCAGCCAGATACTTCAGGTACGGCGCATCGCCCTGCAGGACGTTATAGAACGAAATCGAAGTCGCGCCTTCACCCGTAGTTTCGTTGTTAAACCCCTGAGGCTGCGGCAGACCGTTGGTTCCCGCGCCCACCGATACTTCCACCCAAGGAAAGGTGTCGGCATTGCAACCACTAGGATTCGCGATCGTGATATAGCCGGCATTGCAGTCCAGTTCCTGCCACATCTGATAGAAGCGGTGCACCGGGCTGTTGTCGTAAACATCGTACGGATGGGTGCTCGAATTCGTCAGTTGGAACGGTCCCGGAGGCAGGTCAAACACATTCGTGATCCGGGTGTCTGGCGTCCCCTTCTGCAATCCGGTGCCGCCGGTCAACAGGTATTGATAATAGTTAAGTGGCAGTCCGTTCTCCGCTTGGAGTGCCTGGGCCAAGGTTTGGAAGTACGGCTTGGTCGGTCCGCCTACTAACGGGGTAGGCAGCACGGGATAGAGCGTCTTGCCGCCGGGGCTGATCTGGTAGCCATTATTGTTTTCATCGATCGCGGAATATTGATTGGCGAGAGCGAAGTTCGGTCCCGGCGTGCCATCCTCGCGGACAATTCCTTCCGAAAGCAGGTTGTTCACCGTCTGGCCCTGTTTCGGCTGGTAGGTAGCAAAAAGGTGATCGAAGGTGCGGTTCTCACCAATAATCACGATCACGTGCTGGATGGGGGTTTGGGTCGAAGCATGCTGGACGGCTGCAGGTGTCTCAGCGCTCATGGGCACGGTCGAACTCAGCAGCGCAAGCGCACTAGCCACGGCGGTAGCGCGCCACTTCTTGGGCATAAGTTGCAGGGTCATACCTTCCTCCGAGAGAAAGGTACGGGTTTCAGAGTACGTTAGGGTGAACACCCGATCAAAAGCGAATGAAATGACCGTAGCAAAGTTTCGGCGGTGACCAAATGTGCCCGCCGGTACGGTTTCGATCTCCCAAGAAGCAAGACGGGCCTTTCTTGTATTAGGGATGCCAGCTGCGGCCATCGCGGCAGATGCACAAGTAGAGGCCCGCCGTGCCGCAGCTACTATCCCTCACTTCGCTGGCGGCGGGACGTACGTAATCCCCAGCTGGTCGAAGAGGAAGCAGAACACATCTGCACCTTGCTCGATCTCCTCATCCAAGGCTGTACCAATCCCATGTCCGGCGTTGGACGAAGTGCGCAGCAGAATGGGATGGCTCGAACCATTCGCTGCCTGCAGGCGCGCGGTCATCTTGCGCGAATTCATCGGATTCACACGATGATCGTTCTCTCCGGTTAGAAACAGAACTGCCGGATAGCTGGCGCCGTCTTGCACATGATGATACGGCGAGTAGGCAAAGAGAGCTTTGAATTGTTCCCCGTCCTTCACCGTTCCGAACTCGGTGGTGTTGAAAGTGCCGTTGGGATCGAGTTCGACGCGCAGCATATCGTAGATACCGACAAACGAAACGACCGCGCGGAAAAGATCGGGGCGTTGGGTGAGCACGGCGCCCATCAGCAAGCCGCCGTTGCTTCCTCCCATGATTGCCAGGTGCGGAGGTGAAGTGTAATTACGCTGAATCAGATGCTCGGCACAAGCGATGAAGTCGTCAAAGACGTTTTGCTTGTGCGTCAGATTTCCCGTCTTGTGCCACTCTTCACCATATTCGCCGCCGCCGCGTAGATTCGCGATCGCATACACCCCACCCTGGTCCAGCCACATGCGTCCGAAGGACCCCAGAAAGCCGGGCGTCATGCTGATGTTGTAACCGCCATAGCCCTCCAGCAGGGTGGGATTCTTACCGTTGAGCTTGGCGTTCTTGCGACGGATGATATTCACCGGCACACGGGTGCCGTCCTTGGAAACGGCGAACTCGCGGACCACTTCGGCATCGTCAAACTTGATGGGCGAGGTCGCCGACATGGCAGTGCGCTCCGACTTTCCGTCTGAGGAGTCGTAGCTGTACCACGCTGCAGGTTCGAGGTACGTGGAAACTTCGTACACGACATTATCGCCGGTGGTGTGGGCGATCTCGCTCACGCCGGAGACGGCCGGCGTAGGCAGCGTACCCGTTTCGTGACCTTGGTGATCGAAGATGCGTACCCGCGAGGGTCCGCCGACCATGTTATGGACATACAGCCGCGTGGCGCTTGGAGTAATTCCGTCAATCGAGGCGCGAGAGCTGTCGTCGGGTCCCGTTGCCGAGCTTTGCGGAACCATGAGCTGTGCTTTCGCCAGCGTAGGATCGGCGAGCGGCAGGCGCAACACTTTGCCGCGGGGGGCGTCTTTGCGCGAGAGCAAATATAGCGCGGCGTCGCCGTTTGTCCCCAGCTTGGCAGAGACGATGGCGTCTCCAAAATGCGTCACCTGCGTCCACTTCCCTGACGAATTCATCAGGTAGTCGGCGAACTCGCCGCCGTCGCCGTTGGCTACCGTCGCCAGCAGCCAGAGCCCGTCATCGCTGGCGTGCAATTGGATCTCGGCAATGCGGGGAAAATCCTTGCCGATAACGTAAGTGTCCTGGCTGCTGTTGGTGCCCAACTGGTGAAAATAAACCTGCTGATAGAAGTTCGCGTCGTCGGCCGGGCGCTCATTTCCCTGGGGATAGCGCGTGTAGTAGAAGCCGCTGCCGTCCTGGTTCCAGTCGATGCTGCCGCCGGCCGTCGCGAAATTCACGCGCGGGATGGTGTCCGTTAATTCTTTCCCAGTCGCCACTTCAAAAACATGCGCCGTGCCATCTTCCGAACCTCCTTCGGACAGCGAAACCGCGACCAGCTTTCCATCCAGCGAGGGGACGTAGAAGTCGAGTGCGACCGAGCCGCCTTTACCCATGGCGTTAGGATCAATCACAGTCTTTTCCGCGGTGGGCTGATCAGGCGAAGGCAGCACTACCAGGAAAGCCTGCTGCTTCGGGGGCTGAAACTTCATGGCAAACAGAACTCCGCCACGCTCCCGTACGTCGAAATATTGTCCGGCGCTGGCCGTGATCAGTTGCTGCAGCCGCTGCTTGATGGCCGCGCGCGCTGGCAGGTGATCGAGATATTCGCGAGTGCGGGCGTTCTCTGCCGCGCTCCATCGTTTGACCACGGGATCGTTCCAATCTTCCAGCCAGCGATAGTCGTCAATGACCTTCACTCCTTGATAGGTGTCGGTCACCGGGTGTCGCGGCGTGGGCGGCGGTGCCGGAACACTCGGCGCCTGGGCGAGAGCGAAAACCGCGAGCAGAATGATTGTGCATACCAAGGCTAAGCGACCCGCGAAGGCTCGAAGCGTCATGGAGCGCCTTTCTAATTTGGAGATGACCATGCGGCCAAGGATTATATCCCGCCGGTTCGTCGCGATCACGAAGCACGCTCCGTGTAGCAGAAAACTTTGTTCCGACGTTGGGGAGATACCGGCGGCGGGACCCCCAAGTTCCAGCGGAATGAAGAATTTGACGCCCAAAAGGGCCATCGCAACGCCACCATTTGGCGCCTTAGCAATTTAGCTTCCGTGTAGATTTGTCCTGCATCTATATAAAAAGAACGCGCGAAACACCTCGACAAGTCTAGGGTTTACAGATGTGACAGGCACGAGGGTTCACGCGTGCTGCGCTTTTGGAAGTTCGCCTCGAAGACGACGATATAGACGGTAGGGTCAGAGGCGACAGGAGATTCAAAATGAAATTACGGCGGCGGTTTGGATGCGTGTTCGCAGCGCTGCTGTTAGTTACCGTGTTGGCGGGACCAGTCTTGGCGCAAAATCAAGACAGTGCTTCCCCGCCGGCCAATGTTCCCTTACAGCAAGGCGACCCCGGACAGGGCGCACAGCAGCCCGACCCTCCAGGTCGCGTGGCGCGCGTGCAGTACATGTCGGGCCAAGTCTCAATGCAACCGGGTGGCGTGAACGACTGGGTAGCTGCCGGCTTGAATCGGCCGCTCACTACGGCTGACCGGGTCTGGACCGACAAGGATTCGCGCGCCGAGTTGAATGTCGGCGACGGTTTCCTGCGCATGAACTCGGAAACCAGCGTGACCTTGACTAATGTCAGCGACAGCACCGTGCAGATCGAACTGGACCAGGGCACGTTGGCCCTCACGGTTCGCCATCTGGAAAGCGGCGAGGTCTATGAGGTTGATACTCCCAATTTCGCCTTTACCGTGATGAAGACCGGCGTATATCGCTTTGACGTGGTTCCCAGCCAGGACGAGAGCTGGGTGACGGTCCGCAGCGGTTACGGCCAGGCGACCGGCAAGGGGGCGGCGGTTCGGGTGAACTCCGGCATGCAGATCCGCTTCCGGGCGGACAATTCTCTACAGCATACGGCTTATGCCGCGCCCGCTCGCGATGGCTTTGAGGACTGGGCGCAGGTGCGCGACAAGCGCCTCGACGACTCCGTCTCAGCCCGCTATGTGTCGCCGGGCGTGATTGGCTATCAGGACCTTGACGCCTACGGTAGCTGGGTACAGGCTCCGAACTACGGCGCCGTATGGGTCCCTACTTCCGTGCCCGCAGGCTGGGCACCTTATCGGTTCGGTCACTGGGCTTGGATTGCTCCCTGGGGCTGGACGTGGGTCGATGATGCTCCCTGGGGATTCGCGCCCTTCCACTATGGCCGCTGGGTGTCCTACGGCGGAGGATGGGGCTGGGCCCCTGGTCCTTATGGCGGCTATTGGAATCCGTACTACGCGCCGGCGCTAGTCGGTTGGATCGGAGGACCCGGATTCGGTATTGGCTTTGGATTCGGCGGAGGATGGGGCTTCGGTATAGGCATCGGCTTCGGTTGGTACCCGCTCGGCTGGGGCCAGCCTTTCTATCCCCGCTACTGCGGATGGGGTCGTGGCGGCTGGTATCGCGGTGGTGGCTACGTCAGCAATGCGTACTTCCGCAATGTCAACACCACGAATACCCACATCAACAACATTAACAATATTACGAACAATTACTACCACAACAATCTGGGAAGCGTCCGGAGTACGGATGCGGTCATGAGAAATGGCGTGACTTCGGCGCCCAAGTCGGCCTTCACCTCCGGAGCAGCCGTCAACAAAGTAGGTGGTGCAGTGCCGGCCTCTGCTATTGGTAAGGGTCAGGTCATGAGCACGGCTAACGTAAGCCCGACCAGGTCTTCCGTTTTGGGTGGACAAACGCCGCGCACCAGCGGTGTTCCTTCGGCATCGGCTAACAGCCGCGGCGTGGTCACCAACGCACGGCCTCCGGCCGGGCCGGCAAAGTTCACCAGCAACGAAACTGCTGCGGCGCACGCCAACAGCACACCGGCCGCGAACCGCGGAACGAGTACGGAAGCGTCGCGCGGAAGCGCGGCAAATCCAGGCGCGGCGCAAAATGCTTCGCGCTCGCAGTCTACCGGCAAGAATGAAATGGCCCGCGCCACCCCTCCGAGTAATCCGACTGGAGGACATTACGTACCGCGTCCGCCTTCCGCGGGAGGAATGGCCACATCCAGCCACGGTCAGAACTCCTCGGCAACGAATGCCCAGAACAATCGTGCGCCGGCAAACGTTGCCCAGAACAATGCGAACAACTCGGGATCGCGGCCGCAGCAGTCGTCTCCATCGAATCGTTCCTCTGCAACCCCGCAGTCGTCGGCTCCGTCGCATCAGTCGGCGCCGCAAGGCGGATCGCACAGCAGCAATTCGTCTAACGGGCAGGGCTCGGCAATGTCGGTGCCCCGGCCGCCTTCGGGATATTCTTATCACTCTGTGCCGGCTTACTCCGCGTCGTCGGCCTACGGAGGCAACCGTGGATCCAGCAGCTACGGTGGAAGCAGCCGCAGCTCTTACTCAGGTTCGAACTACGGCGCGGGACGCTCCTACGGCTCCTCGCCAACCTACTCGGCTAGCCGCAGCTACGGCTCCAACCCAATGTATTCGGGACGCAGCACGGGATCCTCGGCCCCGCACTCCTCGGGCAATTCTGGAGGCGGCTACCACGCCTCGGGCCGCAGCTCTCACGCCTCAGGCGGTGGCGGATCGCACGGCGGCGGTGGCGGAGGACATTCCGGCGGAGGCCATGGACGCTAGCAATTAAGCAGTGAATCGAACTTGCAACCTTGGGCGGCCCGCATCGGCCGCCCGCTTTTTTGTCGCCTAGCCAACCGACGTCTGTGCTGCTCGCTTGCGTTGGTTGTGACGCCTGAACATCGCCAACCCGAGCTGCAGCTTATAATCGAAGGGTGACTTATTCCGCTATCAAGAAGGTAGCCGAGGCCAACTTCCCTACTCGCTGGGGACAGTTTCGGATCTACGGCTTTGAAGGAGCATTGGAAACCCCGCCCAACGGCGCACCGTCGGCGGGGGCTGGCGCTAACGGCCGAGGCAAGACCGAGCCTCGCAAAGAAGCCGCGATCGCTCTCATCATGGGCGACATCCATGCCTCACCCCCGCTGGTTCGGATTCACTCGCAATGCCTTACCGGAGATGTCTTCCACTCCATGCGTTGCGATTGCCGGCAGCAGCTCGAACTGGCCCTCTCCATGATCACCGAAGCCGGCGCCGGAATCCTCATCTACGAGCAGCAGGAGGGCCGCGGCATTGGGTTGATGGCCAAGCTGCAGGCTTACGAGTTGCAGGACAATGGCCTCGATACGGTCGAGGCCAATAACGAGCTCGGCTACGACAACGACTATCGCGAATACAAGCTTCCCGCCGAGATGCTGCGGCAGCTAGGCGTCACCGAAGTCCGCCTCATCTCCAATAATCCCGATAAAGTCGCCGCCCTGGAGAACGCCGGGATCAAAGTGGTGGAGCGCGTTTCCGCCGAGGTCGAAGCCTATGAGCACTCCGAGAACTATCTGCGCACCAAGAAAGAGAAGATGGGGCATTTGTTCACGGGTTGGTAGAGGATGATTGTCGCTACCGGCGAACCAAACTGGGTGGCGGCGTTACGCTGGGTTGGACTATTTGTTTTGTGCCGCGCCGGAGGCGGAACTGGCGGCACACGCTTGCGGGTCGGTCAACTGTGGTGGCGCTGTTGTCCTGGAATCCGCCACGCTGCCGCTGATCAGCGTTTTGTCCGGTTGGACCACAATCGGATTCCAACGCACTTGTTCTTTTCCGGTTTTGCTTGAGCTGCTTGGAGTTGTCAACTTCTCCTCCAGCCAAACAGCAACCAGGTTGTCGGACTCGTGCAGGACAGGCAGAGGTTCCGTGATATTCGGTTGTTTGTCTCCGAACGGTTGCTTGTCTCCGAACGAAATTCCAAGCTGTAGCAACGGGCATCTTCCGTCGTTCGTAATCAAGAAACTTTCAAAGTAGGGCTGACCGCCTCCAAATGCCTGCGGGATGGCAGCGTAGAAGGTCAACGAAAAAAATAATATAGCCAACCACCGCGACTGCCGCCAGCGACAATACGATTGGATAGTAGACTCGCTCCGGAACCAAGTGCCGCTTTCTCGATTTCGCTCGCTTGAAAAGCAGACCAGCGGTGAACGCCGACAGGGCCGCAACGCAAATGGGAAGGTAAACCTCGGCAGCGATGATGAGACTTGCCAGGCTTTCTTTAGCCACGGTCCGCAAACGTGGACCTGTCAGCTTCAGCAGCTCCCACACGTCCCAGACCGCGATTTGGCCCAAGCCGGGCGCCTCTCGGAAGCACAAAGCGGCAGAAGCGGCAAACAAAACCACCAAGGGAAGAAGCAGCGGGAGCAATATCTTGCGGGAATAGGGCCGCGCCGGTTGAGTACTGTCCGCCATTCGCCAGGCAACAGAAATAGGAAGCGCTCCGAGCAGCAGAAACGTTAACAGTACCAGCACGCCAGTCAGAATCAATTTTGGCTTGGCAAAAGAGAAGTCGGTAATCCCAAGCTTGTGCAGATAGGTGTTGACGGTGAGCATTCCGGTTGCGTAGGCAAGCGCTACCGATGCGGCGCCATACTTGGTGACTGCCGCAAAATCCAGACCAATTCCCTGATCGTCCTTCGGAACGTTCGTTGCCCCTGGAGCGGCCGAAGCCTGTGCCATACTGCCACCTCGGGCAAGCCATTGTGGAACAGCTTTTGTCCGAATTCAATCGTTTTGTCGCTAGTGAACTTAGCTGGTTAGCGCCGTAGCTCCTTCTCCAGCCCCTTGCGATTGTTCACAAATAAGTTCTTGATAGCAGATCTAGCCAAGGCGACATAAATTTCCCGTGCTTCCGGCAGCTTCTTCAATTCCGCCAGATGCTTGCGCACCGTCGCCACGTCTCCCCGGACTAATGGCCCGCTGAACGCCGCGGCCGCATCGTGCTTCAGATAGTTGTGCAGCGTCTGCCACAGCAGAGGCACCATGATGGGCTTGATGTCTTGCCGGCGAATGCCGGCTGCCACCGCCACTCGCTCCAGCGAAGCCATCAGCGCGATGACCAGCGGCGAAGCGAAGCTGCCGAAGACGTGATACAGCACCTTGTTCTCTTTCTTGATGGAGAGCGCATCCGCTCCCAGGCGCTCGACAATCGATTTAGCCACGCGCACAGCGGCCGCATCGCCTTCGGCCGCGAAGGCCACTCCTGCCATCTGCGGCGCCACTCCGCGCACGAAGGTCATCATGGGATGCACCGATGCTACCCGTGCTCCTTTTTCGCGCAAAGGAGCAAGCTCATCGCTGGTGAGCGCTCCGCTGGAATGGAACACGACCTTGCCCTTCCACTCCTGCGATCGCGCCAGGACCCGCGCCACGCCGGCAATAGCGTCGTCAGGAACAGTAATCCAAACCACGTCCGTATCCAGCGAGTGCTTCCCTATCTCGACTAGGCGCGCATTCAACTTCCGCGCCAAAGTTTTCGTTGTAACCGCCGAGGCGCTCCTGTTGCGCGCGGCGAGGAACTTCACTTCATATCCCACCGACGACAAAGTGGAAGCTAGCGCGCTCCCTAGGTTACCTGCCCCCACAATGCTGATGGTGGGCGGAGCGGCAGATTGCGTTTGTTTAGGCACGGCGGGCAGAATAGCAGATCGCCGGATTCAATTGCTGCACCTGGCTGGGTATCCGCCCGATTCAGGTATGACCGGACAACAGATTGATGGTTGCGCCTGGGTCGTAGCGGCGGCTACCTTATATTATTAGTCGATATGCCAGCGAAGAAGAGTTCCGCCAAACAATCCCACCAACGTCAGCCAGCCGAACGCAGCAGATCCAAGGGCAAGCGCCAGAGACTTCAGGTCCTGTCATCGAAGGTCGTATACAAAGGCCCAGTCTTCAGCGTGACCTCTGACCGAGTGCAAGAGCCGAGCGGCATCGTCGCACGCCGAGATGTTGTCCACCATTCCGGATCCGTGGTTATTCTCGCAGTCGACGACACCGGAGCTGAGCCCCTCGTACTACTGGAGCGCCAGTACCGCTATGCCGCCCAGGATTATCTGTGGGAGTTGCCGGCGGGCAGCATCGATCCACGCGAGAAAGCCTTGACTGGCGCCAAGCGCGAATTGCTGGAAGAGACTGGCTACCATGCGAAGAAGTGGAAGCGCGCCTTGTTCTTCTATCCCAGCCCCGGATTTCTGAACGAGACTATGGCAGTCTACCTGGCTCGTGAGTTGACCGCCGGAGAGGCCGAGCCCGAACCAGATGAAGTCATCGAGTGCGAGCTGACACCACTGTCTCGAGCGATTGCAATGGTCTTCTCCGGCAAGATTCGCGATGGCAAGACCATTGCCGGAGTGCTTTGGCTGGCGGAGTCACTTGGGCGCGGCCAGTGTGCGAAGAAATGACGTATTTCGACGCGCTAATCCGTACTCGGCGACCGCCGCTGCAGTGTCGAAAAACCCAATAAAGATGCCGGGGCGGTCTGTATACTCTCTTGACAACACCACGACCCGGCAGCACACTTTAAGATAAGCAGTTCAACAGGCTCCGTTCCACCGTGCCATTTTGGGAAAAAGTCCTCTCAAGACTCTGGCTTCTGGCTCAACCTGATTGACGCAATCTAAGACTGGCATCCTCAGGGGTGGGGGTGCTGATGGGCTTTGCCCGGAGGAAGAAAGAACGTGAGATTGAAAGGAACCGTAAAGTGGTTCAATAACGCCAAAGGCTTTGGCTTTATCGGACGTGAGGATGGCAGTGCGGATGTATTCGTGCACTACAGCGCGATCAACATCGAGGGATACAAGAGTTTGCAGGAAGGCGACCAGGTTGAATTCGAGATCGTTGACGGCCAGAAGGGACCGCAAGCCGGCAACGTGACTAGAGTACAGTAATCACGACTTAGCATATTTTCAGAAAGCCCAGCCGCCCGGCCGGGCTTTCTTGCTTTGTGAGTCGTCACGAACACGAAGTTCTTGGCTTCCTGGTGATATCGCCTGATGACTCCAACAACCGCATCTGCTTCCAGCTATCTTCCTAGCTTGTCACTCGCTAGCGCGGCGCAGATCACTGACAAATGTTCGCCGAACATTGTGAAATTCTGAAGGGTGTTTGGGAGAGGTTTTGTGGTCTTTTTCTGGTGGGAGGTATGGCTACGGCACGGTCTTCCGTGTGGGCGTGGCTGGCAGCTGCGCAACGTGCCGTCGATGATTGGAAACAATCCGAAAAGCATGGCTATCGCCGCTCCGGCAAGATCACGGATTTCTTTGGAATGCCGCTGCCCGAATATGTGAAGGGCCTTCGATCTGCTGAAGTCCGGTGGCCTTAGCGAATAGCGAAAGGCGGACTCTCTACGCCCCGCAGCACCTCTTGTACTTCTTGCCGCTGCCGCAGGGACAAGGATCGTTGCGGCCTACCTTATCTCCCCGCACCACCTGCTGTACCGTACCCGCTTCGCCCGCGCCCGCCATGCGGGCCTGCTCCAGCTCGCGGCGCTTACGGCGCTGGAAGGCTTCTTCCATGTCGTCCATGGAAGTGACCGCACGCGCTGACCGTCGCGGAGCCTGCCCGTTGCCGCCGCCGCCGGGCGAAATGGGCACGCCCGGTGCATCAGCAAAACCGCCGGTACTTCCCTCAGTTGGACCGCCGCTGGTGTAGAGCGCTCCGCCGTCGTCTCTGCGCTCGATCACCTGCATGAGATATAGATAGCGGACGGTCTCTTCCTCGCAGCGTTCCATCATGGCTTCGAACATGTCGAAAGACTCGCGCTTGTACTCCACCAGGGGATCATGCTGTCCGTAACCACGCAGTCCAATACCTTCGCGCAGGTGGTCCATGCTGAGCAGGTGGTCCTTCCACTGCTGGTCCAGCACGCTCAGCATGATGATGCGCTCGTGATGGCGCATGGCCTCGGGGCCGATCAGTTGCTCCTTAGCGTCGTAACGTTCTTTCAGCTTGTCGAAGATGGCGTCGCCGAGTTCCCCGCGGTTAAGTTTCTCCGCGTCAACCCCTTCCACCGCGATGTCCACACCAAAGCGGGTGAAGATCTGGTTCTTCAGGCTCTTGATGTCCCAATCTTCGGCGCGCGTGTCCTTGCCGGCATATTTGTCGAGCAAGCCGCCAAGAATATCGCGGACGTAGTCCTGAAGGATGAGCTCCTTCTGGTCGATGCCCTCCAGCAACTGCCGGCGCAATCCATAGACCGCCTGCCGCTGCTTGTTCATCACGTCGTCGTATTCCAGCAGGTGTTTGCGGGCCTCGAAGTTTTGCCCTTCGACCGCTTTCTGCGCCCCTTCAATACGCTTGGTGATCATCTTCGACTCAATCGGGACGCCTTCATCCATGCCCAGCCGCTGCAGCAGGTTCGATATCCACTCCTTGGCGAAGATGCGCATCAGATCATCTTCCAGCGACAGATAGAAGCGTGACGCTCCGGGATCGCCCTGGCGGCCGGCACGGCCACGCAACTGGTTGTCGATGCGGCGCGCCTCGTGGCGTTCGGTGCCGAAGATAAACAGCCCGCCCAGTCCAATTACTTCATCGTGTTCGGCGTCGGTGGATTGCTTGAAGCGCTGAAAGGTTTCGTTCCACTGCGCGGTGCCAACCTGGTATTCGTTGCCACCATAATAGAAGTAGGAGATGTTGGGATCGTCGGGCTTGGCCGAAACTTCGCCCGCGACGGCCTTCAACGGCTGCGCCAAACCTTTCTTCAAGCATTCCTGCTTGGCCATGAACTCCGGATTGCCACCCAGCAGAATGTCGGTTCCGCGACCGGCCATGTTCGTCGCAATGGTGATTGCGCCTTTGCGGCCGGCCTGGGCCACGATCTCGGCTTCCTTCTCGTGATACTTCGCATTCAGCACCACGTGCCGAATGCCTTTCTTCTTGAGCAGCTCCGATAGTCGCTCCGATTTCTCCACCGACGTGGTACCCACCAGCACCGGTTGTCCGGTTTCCGCCAGCTTCTGAATTTCATCCGACGAAGCGAAGAACTTCTCCTTCTCCGTGCGGTACACGACATCGGAATTCTCGACGCGCAGCAAAGGCTTGTTGGTCGGGATAACCACGACTTCAAGCCGGTAAATCTTGTCGAACTCGGCAGCTTCGGTCTCGGCTGTACCGGTCATGCCGGCCAGCTTCTTGTACATGCGGAAATAATTCTGGAAGGTGACGGTGGCCAGCGTCTGGTTCTCCCGCTCGATCTTCACGTTCTCCTTGGCTTCCACTGCCTGGTGCAGCCCATCGGACCAGCGGCGCCCCGGCATCAGGCGCCCGGTGAATTCGTCCACGATGAGGACTTCGCCGTCCTTCACTACGTACTCGACGTCGCGCCGGTACAGCGCGTGCGCCTTGAGGCCCGTTTCGACGTGGTGCTTCAGGTCCCAGTTCTCCGGATCGGCAATGTTACCGATCTGCAGCAACCGCTCCACCTTCTCCCATCCCACGTCGGTAACCGTAATGGTGCGGTGCTTTTCGTCCACTACGAAATCGCCGGTGAGGACCTTGTCCTCGCCCATGCCGCGATCGATCTCCTCGCCTATTTCTAACTGCGGAATGATGCGATTGACCTTGTAGTACTTGTCGGTCGACTCCTCACTCTGTCCGCTGATGATGAGCGGCGTACGCGCTTCGTCGATCAGGATCGAGTCCACTTCGTCGACAATGGAGTAGTTGTGCCCGCGCTGCACGCAGTCGTTCAAGTCGAACTTCATGTTGTCGCGCANNTCGAAGCCGAACTCGTTGTTGGTTCCGTAGGTAACGTCAGCGGCGTACGCCTCGCGCCGCTGAACATCGTCAAGATCGTGAACGATGACGCCAACGCTCAGCCCTAAGAAGGTATAAAGCTTGCCCATCCATTCCGAGTCGCGCTTGGCCAGGTAGTCGTTGACGGTGATCACGTGAACCCCGCGGCCGGAAAGCGCATTCAGATACACCGGCAAGGTGGCCACCAGTGTCTTACCTTCACCGGTCTTCATCTCGGCGATCTTGCCTTGGTGCAGGACGATGCCGCCCACCAGTTGCATGTCGAAGTGCCGCATCTGCAGCACTCGCCAGCCTCCCTCACGAACCACGGCGAAGGCTTCCGGCAGAATCTCGTCAAGGACGGCTTTGAGCGCCTGGTCCTTTTCGTCAACATCTTCGATCGCATCCACGCGCTCGCGAATGCGCTGGCGGAACTCCTCTGTTTTGGCCCGCAGCTGATCGTCGGTGAGCCGCTTGATTTCCGGCTCGAGCACATTAACGCTCTCGATGAGCGGCATAATGCGCTTCAACTCGCGTTCGTTGCTGGTGCCGAAGATCTTGGCGACAACTTTGTTGAACAATGCTGTATCCCTTGCAGGGCGGTCAGTTAGTACTGCGAATCCGCGAGCGGAAATTTGCTCCGGACAGGTACACTCCGCCCCATTAGAAGGCTACCACATTGGATGCCCAGCGACGGATGGAGTCGCAAGGCAGCGACATGACGCACGTCCTTGCCCGAAGCACCCTTAGGCAACATCTCTTTCAGCCTTGCGATGACGACTTTGGCCTCTCGGCGATAGCACGCCACAGAGAAAGTCCAGCCGCAACCAAAGCAGCCCCCAGCAAGACAGCAGGCACCGACTTTCCGAGAAGCTCCAGCGCGACCACAGACGCATTCAGGACAAAACTCAAGATCAGGGAAATCAAGAAGAGCGTACTCATCGGTCGCGATCTCTTGTGCCACATAACGGCTACCTAGCTCCGGTATCGCTTGCCATTTTGTCGATTATAAGCATTGCACTCTCGAAGGTCACTGGCCGTGCGCCATCGCACCACGGGTGCCGATACCCATGACTAACGACCCATTCCCGGCCTTCCACACGCCTCAACTTCCGGTAAACTAGACTGTTGTGCGCATCCTTACTCGCTACATCTTGAAGGAAGTCAGCTCGCACGCTTTGCTGGGCGTTGCGCTGTTCACCTTCATTATCTTCATGCGCGACTTGGGGCGCCTGCTGGAGTTGATCGTCCGCAATAGTGCTCCTCTCCCAAGTGTTGCGGAAATCTTTTTTTACACGCTGCCGGCTACGTTCACCATCACCTTACCGATGGGCGTGCTGGTGGGCATTCTAGTTGGCCTTAGCCGCCTGGCCGCCGACAGCGAAGTCACCGCCATCCGCGCCAGTGGAATGGGCGTGGGAATGTTCGTTCGCGCAATTTCCATCTTCGCCATCGGCGCCTTACTGCTGGGCCTGTTCAATAGCATTGTGGTGGCGCCCAAGTCGGCGATCGCGCTCGATCGTTTGCAAGACCATTTGAAGTCGTCGCAAGCTTCATTCGAGGTCCAACCCCGGGTCTTCTACGAGGACTTCAAGAACATCGTCTTGTATGTGCAGGATGCGATTCCCTCCAATGGCAAGGCCCTGTGGCGAGGCATATTTCTCGCGGATGTCAGCGATCCTGCGTCTCCCAAAGTTACTTTGGCGCAACGTGGCGCCCTGATCAGCGATTCGCCCAATAAACTGCGCTTCCATCTGGAAGATGGCACCCAGCAGGAAATCGTACCCAAGACCAAAGATCAGTACTCCATCACGACCTTCGACAACACTGAGATTCCGATCGACGTACCGACCAACGACGAGCGTCCTCATGATCTGCTTCCCGTGCCGGAATTAAGTCTGCACGGCCTGCTCAACAATGCCGCTCGCGAACGCCAGGCGGCCGAAACCGTCAAGCTCTCCGATCCCGGCACCTACAATTACGACCTTATTAAAGCGCGCTACTACGAGATTGAGTTTCATCGCCGTTTTGCGCTGCCGACCGCGTGCCTGGTGCTGGCGATGGTGGGTATCCCGCTAGGTCTGTCGGCCCGCAAGGGCGGTAAGAGCACCGGCTTCGTGCTCACCATTCTGCTGGTCGTCGTGTACTACTTTTTCTCCATGATCGGGGTACAGATGGCGCGCCAGGGAAAGATGTCTCCCTGGTTCGGCGCCTGGATGGGCAACATTTTCTTTTTTGTTTGCGGACTGGTCCTGCTGTGGCGGGTGGACCGCATGCCGATCGAGATTGCCAACCTCACTGCAGGATGGAAATTACTTCTGCAGAAGCTGCAGGCGGTAGGCACGCGACGCAGACAACTTGTCAGTGCACGCGTCTCCGCCGAATCGTCGCACCATAGACGCCGTTTCAGCGCGCGTTTCCCCTTGATCCTCGATGACATGATCCTGCGCGACTTCGCGCTGTACCTGACTTTGATCCTGGCGACTTTCCTGGTCCTCGCTCTGGTGTTCACTTTCTTCGAGTTGCTCACCGACATCGTGCGCAATAAGGTGCCCGTGGTGATGCTGGCGGAGTACCTATGGAACCTCAGTCCTTCGCTCATCTACCTGATGGCTCCCATGGCGGTCCTGCTGGCCGTGCTCATTACTTTCGGCCTGATGGAAAAGTCCAGTGAGCTGATCGCGATGAAGGCGTCCGGATTCAGCATCTATCGCGCCACGCTGCCCGTCATTGTCATCAGCGGGCTTTTTGCGGTCAGCCTGTTCATTTTTGACCAGGTTTACATCCCCCACACCAATCGCCAGCAGGAAATCCTGCGCAACGAAATCAAGGGTAAACCGCCGCAGACCTATCTTCAGGCCGATCGCAAATGGATTTTCGGCCAGAACAACGAAATCTACTACTACCGGCTATTCGATCCCGACCTCAACTCCTTTGGCGGGATCTCAATCTTTGAGTTCGATCCGAACACGTTTCAGCTCACACGACGCATCCATGCCGAACATGCGCACTGGGAAAACCACATGCAAAAGTGGGTATTTGAACAAGGCTGGGTGCGCACCCTGCAGGGCGCGTCCATTCAGGATTTCCGGACCTTCGACGTGGCTACCTTCAACGAGCTTCATGAGGACCCCAGCTATTTCAAGAAGGAAGTCAAGCAGTCCTCAGAGATGAATTACGACGAGTTGCGGCGCTACATCGAGGACCTGCAGCAGAGCGGATTCGATACGGTACGGCTGAAGGTGCAACTGCAGAAGAAAATCGCCTTCCCCCTGATCACGCTGGTGATGGCGGTGCTGGCGATTCCCTTCGCCGCCTCCGGACGTCGCGGCGGGGCCTTGGTCGGGGTCGCCGTCGCTCTGGCAATTGCCGTCGTATATTGGGTAACGTCGGGTTTGTTCGAGGCGATGGGCGCCGCCAATCAACTTCCGGCGATGATGGCCGCCTGGGCTCCGGATTTTATCTTTGCTCTCGCCGGTGGATACTTATTGCTGCGCGTGCCAACGTAGAAGCAGTTGTCAGTGGCCTGTTGTCAGTTGTCAGCCGGAAAAGCGGCAATTGGCTTGTCGCTGTTCGCCCTTCGCTTTTTGGCGAACAGCAAAGTGTCATCTGAGCAATGGCGCGCTACTTTTCTTCTAGGGTCGCAGGGGCTGGGTGAACGCCAGACGTTGGATTCGCGAGCGGGCTATATCGGATGAGAATCCAGCCCGTAACGGCGGCTTTGAAGTTAGCCCAGGACGGAGCTGCAGGCGGAGTCCTGGGTGGCTGATAAATGAGTCCAAGTCCCGTAGGGACGACAGAAATTTTCGCGCAGCCGGCCTTAGCGCTGTAGTTCTGGTCTGGTTGATGAGATCGCATCCAGTGGCCGTGTAATTCGAATCGGCCGAAATCGCAGGATCATCTAACCATTTTCCCCTGGCGACCGCTGATAACTGACTTCTAAACTATGTTCAAGAACCTAAGCCCGCTGTTTCCCTATCTGCGCAAGTACCGCTCGACGTTCATTATCGGCGGCGTGTGCGTGCTGTTTAACAACGGGATCTGGATTCTTTTCCCGCTAATCATCCGGCGGGCCATTGACGACCTCAACCTGGGAGTGACCCGGCACAAGCTGCTGACTTACTCTCTCCTGTTGCTGGCGGTGGCCGGGGTGAAGGCGATCTTTCAATACCTGACCCGCTGGATCCTGATCGGCGTCTCCCGCGAAATCGAATTCGATCTGCGCAACGATCTGTTTACCCATCTGGAACGGCTTTCCTACAGCTTCTATCAGCGGACGCGCACCGGCGATATCATGGCCCGCGCCACGAACGATCTGAACGCCGTCCGCATGCTGGTTGGCCCCGGCATCATGTACTCCGCCAACACCATCGTCTTCACCGCCGGCGCGCTGGTGTTCATGTTGAGCATCAGCCCTAAACTGACGCTCTTCGCATTCGCCCCATTGCCCATCTTCAGCATCGTGGTGCAGTACTTTGGCGCCCGGATCCATGAGCGTTTCGAGCGCATTCAGGCGATGTTCTCCGACATTTCGGCCCGCGCCCAAGAGAACTTTTCCGGCGCCCGCCTGATTCGCGCCTACGTGCAGGAAGAGGCGGCGATCGAGAGCTTCGAGCGCGACAACAGCGAGTACATCGCTCGCAGCCTGAAGTTGGTTCGTCTGATGGGAATGTTGTGGCCCACGCTGGAAACCTTGCTCGGCTTTGCCATCGTTATCGTGCTCTGGATGGGCGGCCGCGAAGTGCTGCAACATCGCATTACGGTCGGCAGCTTCGTCGCCTTCAATACCTACATGGTGCAGCTGACTTGGCCGATCATCGCGCTGGGCTGGGTCATCAACCTCTTCCAGCGCGGCACCGCCTCGGTGCTCCGCATCCACAACATTCTTTCGGAGCAGCCGGAAATCACCGACGCGGCCGTCCCGGCCACTGACGCTCCCGTCGATGTTCAAGGTGACATCGAGTTCCGGAACCTCACCTTCCACTACGGCAACACGATCATCGCGGCCGAACGCGGGGAGGGCAGAGCGCATGGCGACGAAGAAGTGCTGAAGGACGTGAGCCTTCACGTGCCCGCCGGGACCAGCCTCGCCATCGTGGGGCCGACAGGGTCGGGGAAGTCCACGCTGGTCTCTCTGGTCCCGCGTATTTATGACGCCGAACCCGGAACTGTGTTGATTGACGGCCGGCCCATTCGCGACTTCCCGCTCGCCGTGCTGCGGCGGAATATTGGTTTCGTGCCGCAGGAGACATTTCTGTTCAGCGACACCATTCGCGACAACATCGCCTTTGGCGCCGAAAACGCTTCCGACCAGGATGTCTGCCACGCCGCGGAAGCCGCCAACATTGCCGCCGAAATCGAGAGCTTTCCGGATGGTTACAACACGCTGGTGGGCGAACGTGGTCTGACCCTTTCGGGCGGACAAAAACAGCGGGCCGCGATTGCGCGCGCGGTGGTCCGCAGCCCTCGCATCCTGATTCTCGATGACGCCCTGGCCAGCGTTGACACGCAAACCGAAGACCGCATCCTGAACCATCTGCGTGAGATCATGCAGGGACGCACCACCATCTTCATCTCGCATCGCGTGTCCACGGTTCGCAATGCCGATCGCATTGCCGTGCTGCACGACGGCCAGATCGTCGAGTACGGCACTCATGATGAGTTGATCGAACACGACGGCTATTACACCGAGCTGTATAACAAGCAGTTGCTGGAAGAAGAGTTGGAGACGGTTTGAAGATTTACTAGCCTTGGTTCCTAACCCCTGGCCCCTGTATGTTTACCGACTCCCACGCTCATCTCGACGGCAAGCGCTTCGACGCTGATCGCGCCGCCGTCTTAGCCCGCGCGCAGGCCGCCGGCGTCACCACCATGCTGGCCATCGGCAACGGAGACGGCCCCGGCACTGGTACGCTCGATTGCGCCATCAAACTTGCTCAACAATACGACTGGGTTTACGCGACGGTGGGTATTCACCCGCATGAAGCCGAACTCGCCAAACCGGAAGACTTCGACGAACTGCAACGTTTGGCCCATGATCCCAAGGTGATTGCCTGGGGCGAGATCGGACTCGACTACTTTTACGATCACTCTCCGCGCGACGTACAGCAGCGTGTTTTTGTACAACAGATGGAGATGGCGCGAGCGGCCAAGCTGCCCATCATCATTCACTGCCGACCGTCCGATAACAGCGAAAACGCCTGGGATGACCTTTTACGGCTGATTCGTGAGCATTGGGCATCCAATGGTCTGGGAGGCGTTTTGCACTGCTTTACCGGCTCGCTTGACCACGCCCGCGCCGCGCTCGATCTCGGCTTTATGCTTTCGTTTGCCGGCAACATCACCTATGCCAAAGCGCAGAACATTCGCGACGCAGCCGGCATGGCGCCGCTCGACCGCATCTTCGTCGAGACTGACTGCCCTTACCTGGCCCCGGTGCCGCATCGCGGCAAGCGTAATGAACCGGCCTTCGTCGTCGAAATCGCCCGCCAGATTGGCGCACTGCGCGGCCCTTCTGCCGAGGAAATCGGCGGCCAAACCTCTCGCAACTTCTACGACTTTTTCGAACTTACAAGTCCGGCTGAAGTGCTACTCCCGCCTGCCAACTAGTGCGCGGCTGCTGCCGGTTTGCAGCATGGGCCGCATTTCTCTTGTTACACTGACATTTATGGCTGAATCATTCGACGTTGTCAGTAAGGTTGACTTGCAAGAGGTTTCCAATGCTATCCAACAGGCGCTCAAGGAAATCCATACGCGTTACGACTTGAAGGACTCCAAGTCCGACATTCAAATGGACGAGAAAGAAGCGCTGGTGCTCACCTCTGCCGACGAGTTCAAGCTCAAGGCGGTGAACGATGTCCTGCAGAGCAAACTGGTGAAGCGCAGCGTGCCGCTGAAGGCCCTCACCTACGGGGCCATCGAGCCCGCCGCAGGCTCCACGGTCCGCCAGCGCATCACCATGCAGCAAGGCATCCCAATCGAGAAAGCGCGCGAAATCGTCAAGCTCATCAAGAACTCGAAGAAGAAGGTGCAAGCCGCGATCCAAGGCGACCTGGTTCGCGTCAGCGGCAAGGACCGCGATACACTGCAGGACATCATCGCGCTTCTCAAGCAGAGCGATTTCGGCATCGACATGCAGTTCACCAACTACCGATCCAACTGACGGGGCGAACGCGTTTGAATACTGTAACCCGCAATGCCAAGGAAGTTTTTGACCTGTTGCACGACGACCTCGCCGCCATCGAGCGCGAGTTCGGGCGCGACACGGTTTCCGGGGTGCGGGCCATCACCGAGATCGGCGAGTATCTTCGCGCCGGCGGCGGCAAGCGGCTGCGGCCCGCCCTGCTGCTACTTTCCTGCAAGCTGATGAACTACACCGGCCAGGGAGCGACCAAGCTCGGCGCCGTGGTCGAGATCATTCACACCGCAACCCTGGTCCACGACGACATCATTGACGAAGCCCAGACCCGCCGCGGCCGTCCCGCCGCCAATACGCAGTGGGGCAATTCTAAGTGTGTCCTCGCCGGCGATTGGCTCTACATGCAGGCTTTTAAGATCGCAATTCAAGAGCGCAATTTTCACATTCTTGACGCGCTCATCGATCTGACCCAAGCCATGGTCGAAGGCGAGTTGCTGCAGATCGAGCGGCTCGGCAAAGCAATCTCGCTGGATGAGCATTTCGAATTGATCTTCCGCAAGACTGCTTGCCTGTTCTCCGTGTGCATGAAGCTGGGCGGAATTCTCGCTGGGGCCACCGATTCCGACCAGCATCGCCTGGCAGAATATGGCCGCAATCTCGGCATGGCCTTTCAGATTGTCGATGACGTGCTCGACCTGACCGCTTCGGAAGAGGTCCTCGGCAAACCTGTAGCTAGCGATCTTCGGGAGGGCAAAGCGACCATGGCCGTGCTACACGCGCTGGAGCGCTGCACTCCACAAGAGCGAGAGACCATTTTGTCCGTGCTTAGCAACGGTGGGTTCAACGGTATTACGCCGGCCGACATTGTTGCGATCCTGAACCGTAATGGCTCGATTGACGCGGCCTACGCTCTGGCGGTCGATTTTTCCAACAAAGCGCGCGAAGCCATCTGTACCTTCCCCGACTCCGAGATCAAGCGTGTCCTGCTGTGGGTACCGGAATTCGTAGTCGACAGGCAGAGTTAGGGCTGCCGTCGTTCTCCTCCGCTGGCGTTGCAGCGCCCCGTGTTTTTCGATTGTACTTTTCCGGTTTTCTATTATTCTACAGTTCTTGCCATCCTTTCTTCGGAGGACGCCGTGAGTAGCACAGCTGTACTGTTGAGCCCAGAATCCATGAAGTCTGAGGCGCGGGCTGTCGCCATGGACGTCGCAGCGGAAAGGCAACTTTATCTGGCCCCCGAAGCCCTGCCTGCTGTTGACGATGCCGTTGACGAACGTTTGCCCAACATCCCGAATTCGGCGCGCCAGCCGGACAAGTGGAAAGAGCACGTTCGGCATGTCGCTGAGCCAGTTGCCGACCAGTACCTAGCCGAGGGAGTAAGGAGAATTGTGGACTCGTCGGACTTACTAACCCGGACTCGGAATGCTATGAGATTTTACCCATACGACTACGACTAGATCACCCTCATGTCCGAAGTCAATCACGAGTTGGAAGCTGTCAAAATTGCGGGAGAATGGAACAAACAGCTTAGCTTATGGGCGACCGGATCAATCGTTCTTAGCGTCACTTTCATGAAGGACGTGCTCGGTGGCTCGGACGTGTCAACGTGCTCGAAAGTGCTCTTGATTATCTCCTGGGTTACCTTGGCTGCGTCCATATTGGTGGGGAACTTCGCGTACGGAGCTCCGCTCACCGGCGCCGGCAAGACCGTGGGGTGGAAGCTTTGCCTCAATGACGCAACGAGGAAGCTGTCCATAGCTCAATCATGCCTTTTCGTTGGTGGAATCGGATTCTTAATCTGGTTTGCGGCGCTGAATATCCCGCGTCATCTCCCCGGCCCAAAATAACTCTTCGATGACCCTGGGTGCTACACTGCTCTTCCCATGGCCGCTCCTCAAGAAATCGAAATCAAGTTTCTCGTCCCCGACCTCAGGGCTCTGGAAAAAAAGTTGCGCGATCTGGGCTTCCACTGCGAGACTCCTTCCACCCACGAAGTCAACACCCTGTACGATCTGCCCGGACAGAAGCTGCGCCGCAAAGGTGAACTGCTGCGTCTGCGCGACTACGGCGGCAAGTGGAAGCTTACGCACAAGGCCAAAGTGCTAGGCGGGCGCTACAAGTCGCGTGGCGAGCTAGAGATTGGCGTATCCGACGGACACACGATGGACGCCATACTGCACGCTCTGGGCTTCTCGCCATCGTTTGTGTATGAGAAGTTCCGCTCCGAGTGGAGCGATGATGTCGGTCAGGTTGTCCTTGACCACACTCCGATCGGCAACGTCGCCGAGATCGAAGGCAAGTCGCGATGGATCGATCGCACCGCTCGCGCCCTGGGAGTCGACAGCAAAGACTACATCACGAAATCGTATGCTGAACTTTTCTTCGATTGGAAACGTAGAACTAAAAACAAGGCAATGAACATGACGTTCCGCGAGTGCGGCAAAGCCGGGCTCGCAGGCACCGGTAGAGCTGGCCTTTAGGCCAGCGTTTAGCGATCTCAACATTAACTTTCGGGGCTTCAGCCCCGGACCAATTTTCCGCGCGGAAGCCTGCGCCGGCTCCGGAGTTTAGACCTTGCCGGGCCTGAACCGGAGCCGGAGGCAGCGAAGTGAAACCATGACTCGACCGCGGTTTCTCAGCCAGCTGCGCTATCGCCGGTACGCTTTGGGCTGGGGTCCCTTTTCCAGCGTCTCACGGTCCCAGGTAAGCCCTTCTCGGGTGTAGTTGGCCATCTCGAAGTCCTGCGTCAGCTCCAGCGCGTCCACCGGACAGGCGTCTTCACACAAGCCGCAGAACATACAGCGACTGAGGTCGTAGGTGAATATTGTAAGTTCCTTGCGCCGGGTTTTCTCATTGCGCTCACTGCCCACGATGATCAGGTTTTCGGGGCAAGCCAGGGCGCACAGGTCGCAGGCAATGCACAAGGTCTCGTTCGTATCAGGATGATTGTTGAGCCGCGGTGCGCCACGGTAGCGCTCGGCCACCTGCGGGCGCTGCAGCGGATATTGTTCGGTATACACGTTCTTCGGGTCCTGATTACGGAACGTGACCTTCAGTCCCTTGATCAAGTCCACGAAGAGCATCTTGCGTAGAACGGTATTCATCCTCGACCCTCGATTGGGGTGCAGTGTAGCACAGCCGTCGGGATAGCGAGGAAAATGCCTGCCGCATGGCAGGCCTGAAAGTCGGCGCCAAACCGAGGTTTATTTGTTCAGAGGCGGAGAATCTCCGCCGCGTCCCAGCCGACAATTGCCGGAAACATCGCGCACATCCGACACCTGGAAACCATTAGATGTGGGAGCCGTCGATCCCTGATCAGGGCCGGTTGCGGTCGGCTGGCTTCCCCTGCCCGTGACTTCTATCTCATGGCCGACTTTGGACTGAAGGGCGGCGCCACGGCCCATCAATTCATACTGCATGCCGTTTTGATCGGTCAGCGTGAAGTTGCCGGTCGACCCGCTCAAGCATCCTCGAATCAAGGTGTTTTGCGGCGTCGAAGATTGACTGCTCACCTGCGACTTCGGGTCCTGCGCCCGCGGTTTAGCTCCGCTACACGCTGTATCCTGGGAGGCTGCTAAGGTCCCCGCCAACAACAAGGATGATGCCAGCACAAACAGTTTGTTCATATTCCCGGCTCTCCTGAAGTTCTTCCATTCCCGCCAACTCATTTCCGCCCCCACAGCGTATATGGCGAGCAGTCCTCCGGCCGCGTGGGCCCGCCGATTTGATACCTACTACCGAGTTAGAACTTCGTTTAAGTCTATCGGGTTTCCTGAGAAAGCGGCCGGCGCAATACTCTGTTTGGTCTGACCCGCGACAACCGCGGTTGCGCTGGCTTACAATTTCGGTACGCATGCGTTTTCTCGCTGGAATATGGCTGCCTCTCGCAATGGCGAGTTTGCTGACTGCGCAGCAGGCTGCAGGGCCGAGCCCGGCAGTAGTCCCGCAAACCTCTGCAACCCAGACGGGGTCACGGCCGGCGGATGCGTCCTCACAAAATCACGCAACTGTAGTGCCTGCCGGCCAGGCTTCGCAACCCCCATCGCCTCAGCCAGCTTCAACCGCGTCGGAAGGTCCAACCACCGTGCCGGTCATTCCGGCTCCAACTCACCGGGAGACCGCTGAGGCCAATCGCCAGTTCAAGGCTGGCTTAAAGTTGAAGTCGAAGGGCAACCTCGACGCCGCCTTTGACAAGTTTTCCAGCGCTTCCGAGCTGGATCCACGGAATGTTAGTTACGTTACCGCCCGCGAGTTCGCGCGCGAAGAACTAGCGATGAACGCGCTCAAGCAGGGCAACAAGGCAATGCTGAATGGCAACGAGATCGTCGCCATGGCCGAATTCCGGCGCGCACTCGAGTACGATCCCACCAACGACTATGCGCTGCAACGGCTGCGGGATTCCATCCCCGAGGAGGAACAGCCGGCCCCAGCGGCGAGCGTGGTCGAGCAATCGGTGCCCATCCAGTTGCAACCTACGGCGCCGCATGAGGACTTCCACTTCCGCGGAGACGCCCGCACTCTGCTCACGCAGGTGGCACACGCCTACGGCATCACGGCCCAGTTTGACGATTCGGTGCAACAGCGGCGAGTACACTTCGATATTCAAGACGTGAACTTCGCCACCGCCATGGAAGCGGCCACCGCGGTAACCAAGACATTCTGGGTGCCGCTGTCAGCCCGGCAAGTACTAGTCCTGGCCGACACGGTCGAGAACCATCGCAACTTCGAACGAATGGGACTGCGCACCTTTTTCCTGCCTGAGTTGTCGGAGCAGGAGATTACGGAAATGACGAACTCGCTGCGCGTCCTGCTCGCCCTCCGCTTTATCTCTTCGGACAAGGCGGAATCCGCGATCAGCATACGGGCCGAACTGCCGGTACTGGAAGCTGCGGACCGCCTGATCAAGAGCCTCACCACCGGCCGGCCGGAAGTGCTTCTCGACATGCGGGTGTACGCAGTTAGTTCCAGCCTGCAGCGAGAGATTGGGACCGCCTTACCCACTCAGTTCTCTCTGTTCAATATCAGCCCGGCACTTCTCGCCGGCCTAGGCGCCAGCGCGCAGAACCTCATCAATCAGTTGATCTCTTCCGGCGGCATCAACCAGGCCAATTCACAAGCTATCAGCGCTCTGCTGGGGCAACTGCAGGGTTCGGCCACGGGTTCTCTTCTCACCACCCCATTCGTGAGCTTCGGCGGCGGACTCACTCTGTTTGGACTCAACGCCGGTGGGGTCGGGCTTACTCCAACCTTGAGCTTGAACGAATCTGACATCCGCGATCTCGAACACGTAACCTTGCGCGCCTCCCAAAACGACGCCGCCGTGATGAAGATCGGGGAGCGCTATCCCATCATCAATGCGACCTTCGCTCCTATCTACAACTCGGCCGCGATTTCGCAGGTGGTAGGAAACCAGAGCTACATCGCTCCGTTTCCTTCCTTCAATTTCGAAGACTTGGGCCTGGTCCTGAAGGCCACGCCGTTCATCCATTCCAACCAGGATGTGACCCTGAAGCTGGAATTGCAGCTTCGCTCCCTGGGGACAACTACCAACAACGGCATCCCCATCATCAACAATCGTGAATACAGCGGTATTATCACTGTGAAAAATGGCGAGTCCAGCGTGGTAACTGGGCTGATCTCGGTTGACGATACGCGCGGCATAAATGGCTATCCATTTCTCGGCCGTGTCCCCGGCCTTACTTATGCCAGCACCGTCCACAATAAGAATGTCGAGGATGACGAACTGCTGATTGTAATTACCCCGCACGTTCTGCGACTGCCGAACAGAAATTCCTTCGCCGTGCAGTTGCCTCCCAACCACTAGAAAAGGCGGCCCCAAGGCCGCCAGGAATGGTCTATCCTACTTAGCTCATTTTCCCGGGTTGGCGACCTCGAAATCTACCATCGCTTTGACCGCATCGTAAGGTGCGCTAGTGTTTGAGAATCCGACCAGCCTGCGTCCATTGATAAAAAAGGTTGGCGTGCTGGTCACGTCCAGTTTCTCAGCCAATGCTATCGAGTCGCGTACCCGCTTTTCGGTCTCCGGCTTGGCGACACAAGCCACAACCGCATCAGGATCGCCACCGGAGTCCTTTACATATCCCTTCAGCATCTGCTCCACGTTCTGCTCGGTGACATCGGACTGGTGGTCGTAAACCATGGCAATAAACTTCCATACCGCCTGGTTATTTTGCCGCCCAAGACAATCCAGATACTTCGCACCCGTGAGCGCCCACTTGTGTATCTGCTCCAGAGGATAATTCTGGAAAACCAGCTTGACCTTGGGCTCCTCTTGCAGCAGCTTGGCAATATTGGGTTGCGCGGCCTTGCATGCCGGACACTCCAGATCGCCAAATTCGACAATGGTAATCGCCGCATCGTTTGGCCCATGCGCCGGACCAGTCGCCGCTTTCAAGTCCTGACGCATGCCGGCGAAAGGATCGGCCCCGAAGGGAATGAGTTCCCCGGTCAAGGCATATTTCTGGTCCGGTGTGACATAAATCCGCGTCATCTGCTGGCCCTTTGGAGTGCTGAAGACCACCGTGGCTTCGGTGATGCCGGGGGCCTCGGAAGGCTTGATTTCGGCGATCTTCCAGCTTAGCTCGGTGTCCCAGCCAAACATTTTCTTGAGAAACTCGTTGAAGACAGCTTCGGTAGGCTGCGAAGAATTGGCTGGGCTGGAGGAGGCGGAGGCGGTCTTGGCGGGAGGGTTCGACTTGGCTGCGCCCGCGTTCTGCGCAGCACAGGCGACGCTTGCTAAAACAAGACCGAGGATCAATATTAAACGTATGCGACGATTCATGGTTCCTTTCGTTAATTAGCAACTGGTAACTAGCAACTAGCAAGAAAGCCGAGAGCGTCTTGTTACGGCCAAGTCTGCCTCCAGCGAATACTGCTAAATGCCAAGTGCAACTGACAGCTGAAAGCTAATTGCTGGGTACTAGTGTGGTTTCCCGAATTTTATGTCATAACTCCGAAGTTACAATGTTGCCGGAACGTCCTCACCTCAGCGGCTAAAGCCGCCCTATACGTGAACTCTTGCGGCGCGGCTGAAGCCGTGCACTTTCAAACACAACGGTTGAATTTTGCCACGAACTTGCGGGACATGATACTAGTCGCTAGGGAGACTCTGATTAAGTCACAGCNNTCCGGGGTCTCATAGCGCTCCACATAGGCTTCCAGGATGGGATCGAGCACGTCATACGGCGGCAGCGAGTCGCTGTCTTTCTGGCCCGGGCGCAGCTCCGCCGAGGGCGGTTTTTCTATCGTGGACTGCGGAATCAAGGGCGCTCGCGAGTTTACATAGTTAGACAAGCGATACACCAGGGTCTTCGGCACGTCGGAGATGACTGCGAAGCCACCGCACATGTCTCCGTAGAGGGTGCAATATCCCACGGCGATCTCTGATTTGTTTCCGGTCGTCAGCAGCAGCGCGCCGAACTTATTGGACATGGCCATCATCAACGAGCCCCGAATGCGAGCTTGAATATTTTCCTCCGTGACGTCAGGTTGGCGCCCAGTGAATGCGGGTTTGAGTTCACGCAAATAGGAGTCAAAAATATCGCCAATGGGGAACTTTTCAAACTGGGTCCCCAAATTGCGGGCCAACTCGGCCGCGTCATCGATGCTTCCTTGCGACGAGTACGGACCCGGCATGCCCACTCCGACCACATTCTCACGGCCCAGGGCATCGACGGCGATACACGCTGTCAGCGCCGAGTCAATGCCACCACTCAAACCCAGAACAACCTTCTGAAATCCACACTTGTGGACGTAATCGCGAGTGCCGAGCACCAGCGCGGAATATGCGCTGGCTTCCTCGCCTTCGTCGCGGACGTGCATATCGCCGGTCAGCGACTCAGTGTCGAAACAAATCAGGTCTTCTTCAAACGATTTCGCCTGCGCGATCACTTCCCCGTCAGGCCCGATAACCAGGCTGGAACCGTCGAACACCAGGCTGTCGTTGCCGCCAATCTGGTTGACCATCGCCACCGGCACGCGATAGTTCTTGGCGATAGCGGCCAGCATATCGCGGCGCAGTTCTCGCTTGCGTAAGTAAAAGGGCGATGCCGAAATGTTAAGCAAAATCTTGCCGCCGGCGCGGACCAAGTCTTCCACCGGGTCCACGCCGTAGAGTCTGCGGTCCCAGAAGTGTTTGTCGTTCCAAGCGTCTTCGCAGATTGTTAGTGCCACCTGATTGCCGTCAAGCGCAATCAGCCGCTGGTGCTCGGCGGGCGCGAAGTTGCGCATCTCATCAAACACATCGTAGGAAGGCAGCAATCGCTTGGATTGCACAAAAGCGATTTTCCCATCGCGCAACACGGCCGCCGAATTCAACACCGACTTGCCAGTCGAGGAGTTGGCCGGCGTCACCAGACCGCAGACGACCGCGATGCCTTGCGTCTCTCGCGCAATGGTTTCCGCCGCTTCCCAGTTGCGCTTAACAAACCATAGGCGCTCGACAAGGTCTCTTGGGGGATAGCCGCACACGGAAAGTTCCGGGAACAGAATGAGGTGCACTCCACCGTTTCTGGCGCGCCGTGCATATTCGATTATCTTTGCGGAATTGCCAGAGAAATCCCCGACGACGGTATTGATCTGACCGAGTGCGATCCTCACTCTACCAGTGTAAAGGCGCACCCTCGCGCGCGCCAAATCGGGTGTTCAGAGCCCTGCGGCCCTCCAGTGAGGCGGCATCCCACCGGGAGAATCCGTGGGGGTCGTGGTGCCGGGAGGCGGGTACGCGCTGGGCGGCACATTACTGGTGCCTTGCGGGTATTCAGGCTGTTCGCCCGGCCGCCGCAGGGTGGGAGCATTGGCAGGCTTTTGCTCGGGCTTCTTGTCGGCCACTTCGGTTTCAGCCGACTTCAAATCCACTTCCTTCTCGGTGCGAACAATCTTCTGGCCATCCACCGTCATGATCTCCAACCGCGTGACCAACTCACCCTGGAAGCGCACGAACTGTACCTCTTCCGGCGGATTGCCGTAGATCCATTCTTCATAGTCGGCCCCGCTGTCATCCCGGTCGCGTATTTTCTTCGGAGGCCGTC
The DNA here is from genome assembly GCA_003165795.1 of Acidobacteriaceae bacterium. GTDB lineage: Bacteria > Acidobacteriota > Terriglobia > Terriglobales > Acidobacteriaceae > Bog-257. The sequence goes on along the minus strand of PMWW01000052.1, from coordinate 19,026 downwards.
CCTTGGCGTACACCACCATCTCGCGATCCATCCCCACCAGGACCTTGTGGTTCTTAATCGCATCCTGGACTTTTGGAGGTAACGTTTTCTCGTAGGCCTCGGCTTCAGTCAGTGCTTTGAAGTCGAAAACCGGCGCTAGCAAGCCGCGTACTTGCTCACCCGTCAGCTCGGGAACATACTTATCAAATTCGAGCGTGAGCAGCGAACCCTTGGCCTCCAGGCTCTTGGGAGCACCACCAAGCGGCGTCGTCGACCCACCCGCGCCGACGGAAACATGCTGATACCACTTTTCATGCTTCTTGGGGCCGCCGTTGATTTCCATGACGATTGACTTCTCTTTCACCAAGACGTTGGTGATGATGACCCGGTCGCCAGGCTTGGCCGCAAGCCCATGCTCCGCGATCAACGATGCGATCTGCTGGTCGCTGGGGGTAACCACACCGTTCTTGATCTGCAGACCCCGGTCGCCCATGGGAAACGGATGGCGCACATAGACCCGCTCAGCCGTCAGATCGCGCATAACCTCCAGCCGGGTCCGCGGCGTCATCTTGTCAGACGGGGAATTGGCTTGCGATTTTGTGTCGTCGGCAGATACCGGCAGTGCCAGCAGCAAAGCTGCCGCCGCGAAGAGCGAAAGACGGAGGCGGTTCATGGGAAACCCCGGATTTGCCTGAATTATATGCCTATTGGAACCGCCGGTGCAGGCTACCGTTTCATATGCGAGAGACTACCGCGCAGGGCAGGTTTCGGCGACAGCAAGGCTACTGGCTGCGGCAACTTTTCCATCGGCAACTTCCATACGATTAGGATTCCCACCAGAATTGCAAGTGCTCCCACCGCACTGGCTTCCACTCCGTAACTGCCGCCGGTTACCCACTTAGGTCCGGTGGCCGTGGTGCGAGCGTATACGTTAAAGAATCGAAAGCCGCTGACCGGCAGGCCAAGCACCGATCCCAAGGTGGCATTCCATCCGAAGTGAATACCCCAGGGAAGCCACAACGATCGAGTACGCAGGTAGGCAATCGAGAGCAAGACCCCGATGAGAATGGTGTTGGCAACGCCCCACCGGCCGGCGCCGGGGTTCAACAGATGCAACAAGCCATACAGTACCGCGAAGACCGCAATCGCTCCCACCGCGCCAATACCCCTTTCCAGGTGCTGGAAAGGATAGCCGCGAAACATCAGTTCCTCAGCCAGAGCGCCAAAAAGAAGGACCACGATCACCGCGCCAATCTTGGGAAAAACCAGCAACCCATGGTCGAATGCAATCTTCGTGTGCCCCCAGAAGTGAATGGGAGCGACCGCCAGTATGGTAAGAAAGAATCCAACCGCCGCGCCAATGGCAAAGTGTTTCAACCAGCCCTTCACGCGCGGCAGGCCCTGGGCGGCAATGCGATGCTCCTCTATCTGATCGCCGACGGTCAGCATCCAGACAAAAATGCCCAGCAGCAATAACGACAAGAGGGGCCGGAAAACCAGCTCAAAAAGGAATTCACGTTGACCGACCATCTGCGCGGCTATGTTGCCCGAAACCTTAAAGGCGACTGCCGATAGAATCGCTGAGAAGAGGAACGCCCAAACCGGCTGCAGTTTTCCCGTGTCCGTGGTGAACATTGTTATACCCTGGCCGCTTGCGGCTTGGTGATCGAGGAGAAATTCAGTCCCTGGCGCGCCACTTGGAAATCAAGCGGTTGTCCACCACTGTCGCGAATGGCGCCTTCGACGCGCTGTCTGACCCCCGGTTCGACCAGGACGATGACGCAGCCGCCGCCGCCCGCACCGCAGACCTTGGCGGCGCGCCCTCCGTTTTGCATGGCCACCTCAATCAGCTTATCAATCAGCGGCGTCGTAATTCCGGGCACATTGGTGCGCCGCAATTTCCATTCCTCGCTCATCAGCCTCTCAACCTCGTTCCACTGTTCGCTGGCGAGCGCACGATGCATCCCCTGGGCGATGCGCGAGATCTCGGCGAAATTGTGAATGACGTGCTTGTCCCCGTTAATGTGCTGCTTGAATACGTCCCAGTTATTAATGCCCGATTGCCGCGGTGCTCCGGTATAGAACAGCACCAGGCGCTGGTCCAGCTCATCCAGAGAAACCGGAATATTCTCGCGCCTTACCCCGTCAGCTTCGAGATGTATCGCGCTCACCCCACCATACATCGCAGGATAGTAGTCCTGGCAACCCGTGGGAACACGAATGAGCTGGGCCTCGACATTTTGCGCAATGACACGAATCTGCTCAATACCGATCTCGCGCCCTACGAAACGAGCTAGCGCCGCAGCCGTCGCAATCATCAGCGCCGAAGAGCCTGAAATTCCCGCCCCTGCCGGTGACTCTGAGAACGTCTCGAGTACGAATCCTCCTTTGGGTTGAAAGAAGCGGACCAGATAAGCCCCCAACGGATGCGCATAAGACTTGGCCGTCAGCAGCTCGTCGAGACTGGCGAAGCTTTCTTGCCGTGACGTATCGTGCGACTGCAGATGAATTTCCCGTCCCGCTTGCGGGGTAATCTTGCAGGCAGTCAATATGCTGAGCGCGACGTTGACGCTGACCGCGCCGGAATGAAAAAGATAGAGCGGCCAGATGTCGAGAGTTCCTCCCGCGAGGTCGGCACGGCAGGGCGCGGTGGCGACGATTGCCTCATCGCTGCCTTGCGATATGAATTGCGCAACCGATTGCATCCTAGGATTCGGCCCCTGTCGCCAGCTCCCTGCCCACCGCTAGCACTTCTGCGATAACCTGCTCCACGTCATCCGGCGTCGTACGGTGATTCACAAAGCAGGCGCGCAACGAAAACTTGCCCTGAATGCTTGCGTTCGATAGATATACTTTCCCGCGCCGGAGCACGCGTTGCAAAATCTTCTGATTCAGCCCGTCTGCTTCGACTCCGTGCCCCTCTGGCCGAAGAAAGCGAAAACAGACCGCGCTGAGCTTTACTGGTGCCATCAACTCCAGCTCGGACTCCGCGGCAACCAGATGGGCCAACAACTGGGCGTGTCGCAAGTCGTTTCGGATCGCCTCGCGAAACTTCTCCAGCCCATGATAGCGAAGCGACAGCCAAAGCTTTAGCGCACGAAAGCGCCGCGACAACTCAATGGATTCCTCGAAATAGGCAAAGCTTTCTATGGGATCTTCGACCAACGACTTGGCATAGTCGCCGGTATGCGAAAAGGCGCGCCGTGCATCGGCTGGGCTGCGATACAGAAGGCATCCGCAGTCGAGGGGCTGATACAACCACTTGTGGGGATCGAGCGATAGCGAATCGGCCTGGTTCAGCCCAGCAAATGACGCTGGCTCTGCAATCGCAGCCAAAGCACCGTAAGCTCCGTCGATGTGAAACCACGCGCCGAATTCGCGGGCGAGTTCGGCAAGCTCGGACAAGGGATCGATGCTGCCCGTCGCCACCGTGCCGGCCGAGCCGACGATTGCAATCGGCGTGGTCCCGGCCTCGACATCGCGCTCGATCTCGGCGCGCAAAATGTCGGTGCGAACGCGGAAGTCGTCATCGCAGGGGATGTAGCGCAAGTAGTCGCGACCGATACCCAGCAGCGCAACCGCTTTCGGGATGGACATGTGCACTTGTTCGGAGGCGTAGACGATCCCCGGCCGGGCTCCGCTTTGGTTGGCTGGTAGACGGGCCTCGCGCGCCATTGCCAGACCCATGAGATTGGCTGCCGATCCGCCGCCGGTTAAGCTGCCGCTGAACCCGTCACATCCGATGGCTTGCGCCAGCCAACCGACAACGATTTGTTCCATAGTCACCGCCGAGGGTGACGATCGCCACGCGGTTACATTTTGATTGAGCACGCTGGCCAGCAAGTCAGCGGCAGCGGCGACCGGCTCTCCCGATCCGAAAACGTAACCGAAGAAGCGCGGACTGCTGGGCCGGCCGCCGTCAATTACCGGTGGCAGCTCGTCGAGCGCGGAAGCCCCTATTCCTATTTCAGGCAGTTGATTAGACAGTAAAGCTCTAGTTTCACTTCCAGTTACCTGCGGAAAACTCGGCCGCTCGCCGACGCTCGCCAAATAGTCCAGCGAGAGCCGCATGATCCGTCCGAAAACGGTCTTATATTGTTCGTCCGAAAGTATGAGCGGATTCATTGGGGCAACGGTCCAACGCCACACTCGCGATGGGCGGGACACCTATTGTAGCGCGACCGAAAAGAGCACAATCGCTTACAGTTCGCCATAGCTGATTAGCTCGATTCCTTGCCGCTGCAGCAGCTCTTTCGTCTCCGGCGAGGTCAACAAGCGCAACTCCTGTTCGCGGGACCGGCGCAGTCGGGTGCGCACTTTGTCGAGGTCAGTATCGTTGTACCCAGGGTGCGTGACAAACTCCCACGTGCCCTCGGGGATGGCCTCGACAATCGCAGTAAAGAGCTTCAAGTCAAGCACACCGGTAACCAGCACTCCCACCGATCCGTCCGTCGTGCGCAATCCGTGCGCAGTCACCTCCCGCCGGAATTCGACTGCAAAGCTGCGTAGCACATTCAATTGCGCTAACCGTTTCCAGGCTTGGCGGGTCCGCAGCAGGCTGCTCAACGGCAGTGGCCATACCTGCCCAAAGGGGTTACGGACGGCCGTAATGTTCCGCGCTCGCGCGGCCCGCAGCAGGGGACGAAGCACGGACGGAAACATGTGCGCGTGCTTGTGAGTGTCGAAGTGCGTAACCTGGACTCCTGCCTGCTGAATGCGCTCCATCTGGGCCATCGCCTCAGCTTCGATTTCATCGGAGTTGAGTTTGTGGCGGAATGACGCAACCAGGAACCGGTTCAAACTTTCGCGTAGCCGACCACCGTTGCCGGCGTCAGATTGCAGGAGACTCGGGACGCGATTGGCCGGCAACAGAGGTTCGCCGTCGAGCAAAACCACGTGACATCCAACGCTGAAGATGCTTCCGCTCGCGGCAATCGAACGGGCCATTCCCGCCGCCTCGTCGAAGGCGCCGGCGTTCGCCATGAGCGTGGCTGACGTCACGATGCCGTGGTCCTGCGCTTCCACAATGGCGCGATTTACGCCCGAGGTCAGTCCAAAGTCATCGGCGTTGATGATGAGCCGGCGCACGGCTTCAGTTTAGCAAGCCAGTTCTGGTGGTCAGCCGCTTCCAAGTCTTGAACCCTGATCGCGGAATCTGCGGGGCACCCAATTCCTGGCAGTTGGGCGGTTCTTAGGTTTCGCATGGGCTGGCCTTCCCCTTCGCCAGGCGGCCTGCCCAAAAGATGCCCCCAGTCGCAAAGTTTCGGGCGGTGTCTGGGCGGAGACGGAGTCGATTCCCCGTTAGGGTCAGGTCCGTGCGATTGGTGCCGTCCTTCCCCATGGATGACCTCGGGTTCCTCGCAAACCCGCATCGCCGAGGGCTCTCGGGTTTGACCGCGCCATGACGCTCATGTACATTCAAACAGTTGATTCCACTCTAGTACCACCGTTCCGAAGGCGCGTACGAGGGGCGGTTAGCTCAGTTGGTTAGAGCGTCTGGTTTACACCCAGAAGGTCGCAAGTTCGAGCCTTGCACTGCCCACCACATTCGTCATCCCGAGCCAATCGAGACAGGTGATGAGCCCCCGGCTGGCAACAAGCGCGCACTGGCAACGTGGGATGGCCTACGCTTCTTGTTTCGCGTACCGGCAGATCATACTTGCTTGCTGCAGACTCCGCGCTTGTCACCAACGGTGATGACAGGAAAACTAGCGCGCGTTCTCGGCAGCGGGATCGAAGTCGTCAAGCTGGGAGGCCGTTTTCCACCATTCCCGGAAGTCTGCCATAGCGCTGCCGTGGATTAGACTGCGTGTCCGGCAATGCTAGTGGCTGCACTGCCGCAGCCCGGTGGCTGAGTCGCTGCCCATTGAGAGTAATTCCCCCGTTTACTATGCAATGGTGTAGGGAGCCGAGAACAGTTCTCCGCGCAGGAACACGCTTACCTGGAGTTTGGATTGCTGGGACGTTACTGCGGTTTACGCCACTGCCCCTTATCGTTGCTGACGGCGATTACGTTTCTCGCGGTGACCTATCTCTTTTTGTCGTGCAAGCCGTGGGGCCCTGACTTTATCGTCGGCAGGCGGGGTTTTGATGGCGCCGGTTGAGCACGGCCCAGAATTGGGCTTGCTCCCGATTGTCTTCACTCACGCAACTGTTCCGAACAGCCAGCCGGCGCCTGCGGTGATCGCCATCGCAAGCGACCCCCAGAAGGTGACGCGAATTGCGCCCATCGTCACTCGTGCGCCACCCGCGTGAGCGGCCAGGCCGCCTAGAAGCGCGAGGAACAGCAGTGACGTCCCGGCCACAAGAAGTATCAAGATGGCCTCCGGAGCCATGGCAGTGACCAAGAGAGGCAGGACTGCTCCGATGGCAAAGCTGCCAGCCGACGCCAATGCAGCCTGAATCGGTCGCGCACGAAGCGTCTCGGAGATGCCGAGTTCGTCGCGGGCGTGCGCGCCGAGCGCATCATGGGCCATCAACTGTTGGGCAACCTGTTTCGCCAGCAAAGGTTCAAGTCCACGCTCGACATAGATTGCCTGCAGTTCGTTGTGCTCGCCCTTGTCGTCTGCCTTGAGCTCCGCGCGTTCGAGTTTGAGGTCGGCCTGCTCGGTGTCGGCCTGTGAGTGGACCGACACGTACTCACCGGCAGCCATCGACATCGCTCCCGCCACAAGGGCGGCGACCCCTGCGACTAATACGCTGCGATGATTCGCATGCGAGGCAGCGACTCCGAGCACCAGGCTCGAGGTTGAAAGAATCCCGTCATTCGCACCCAGGACCGCCGCGCGCAGCCAGCCGATACGTTGTGTGCGATGTCGTTCGCCGAAACCTGCAGGCATGCTTTCAGCCTTCTTCGTCCGGGAGCCGTTAGAAACCAACGAACGCAGCCTGGTTTGCGCTCCCGGGGTCCTACGACACCCGCAATTCAAATCTTCTACTTGGGAACGTTCATTTCCGTTGACGTTGGGGGCTTGGGGAGGGGCGGCCTGTGGGCGCGCTCTTTCTCCGGCGGTCCACCGGGCTCTGAAGGTGGTTCAAGGGCCTTCTTGCTATTGGCGGTCGTCGTCCCGGAAGTCCCGGTTCCACCGTCATCGTTCAGCACGACGCTCAGCAGTGAGTTGTGGACACGCAAGTGATGTCCATTGTCGTAGTTGACGAAGCCAAGCTTTCTGAATTTGTTCATGAAGAAGCTGACCCGCGAACGGGTTGTTCCCACCATCTCTGCTAGCGTTTCCTGGCTCAACTTGGGGACCTCTATTTCGGTCACCACTCCTTCTTTGCCAAAATGCGCCATTAACAAGAGAATGCGCGCCAGCCGTTTCTCGCTGGAATTGAAAAGCTGATCCACCAGATCGTCCTGATAACGAATGTTTCTTTTCAGCAGATACTTGACGAAGGTAGCCGACAATTTCGGCTCGCGACTCATGGCCAGCATCATTGCCTTTTTCTTGATGTGCAACAGGACGCAGTCGGTCATGGCGGTTGCCGACGACATACGTACTAACTGGCCGGCAAGACCACCTTCTCCGAAGAAATCGTCTTCGCCCAAAATGCCAAGAGTCGCTTCCTTCCCACCTTCCGACACAACGCTCAGCTGCACCTTCCCGGCTTGAATGAAAAACAGTCCGTCCGAAGCCTCCCCTTGAGCGAAGATCAAGTGGCTTTCTTGAAAAGACAGCAAACGCCTGCCAGTCCCGATGGTCGTTAGAAACGTGCGGGGGTTGAAACCAAGTTGTATCGTCGAGATCGCCATTTGTTTCACCAAGTGTTCCGTCACAGCAAGAAGAGAGGCCCTCAATCTGTATTACCGGAAGAGGAGTGTGGCTCCCCGGTCCCAGTCCTACCAGGTTAAGGAACCCAAGAGACTGAGAGATCCCTATTTTTCCTTGACCTTCTCGGCGAGTTCGCGGAACTCCTTGGCTTGCCTGTGACTCGCCTTCATTTGCAATTGCGCAATCTCCCGAGACTTCTCGTCTGGCAAGACCGAAACCAGGGCCTCAAATTCGATCGCCGTGTCATGCGCGTGCTGAGCTTCCCTTGCGAACAGACTAGTACATTCCCGTACTGCCTCATTGTGATCCATATTCCCTCTGGATAGGAGGGTACATCCGACTGGCGCAGTATAAGTGAGCACTCTTGCTCAGAAGCAGAGCATCGCAAGCCGCTAACCTAGCTAGAAGCTGAGACGAAAGAAAACACATCGCTTCCGTAGCTAGTGGAACCCATTTGCTAGCGCGATATGGAAGCCCGGTCCGATGGAGGCTCAATGAAGAACAAAACGCTAGCGGTTCCCAGACCTGTTCCACGAAGACGTGTGCCAAGTGACTGGGTACAAAGCACGACCAGCGATACATTCGCCAAGCTGGTCTTGGAGGGGGAGGGACCAATCGCGGTTGAGTTTATGTCCTACGGCTGTGCACACTGCCAGTTGATCGAGCCGGTCCTTCAGCAGGTGGCAGCGATGGTGAAGTCGAACGAAAAAATCTTCAGAGTCAATATTGCGGTCGAACCAGAACTCGCAGAACGGTACGAGATCCAGGGTACCCCAACGTTGATCATGTTTCTGGACGGGTCGGAAGTTGGACGAGTCGAGGGGCCGAGCCCGGCAGTTTCGACCTTACTGACTGCCGTCAGGCAGCCATACGAGTCATGAAAGAGGCAAATTTGTTGGTGACACAGAAGCAAGAAAAGCCAATCCTGTTATTCGACGACGAATGTGCTGTCTGCCGCCACATCGCACATTGGGTGCAGAAGCTGGCACAGACCAAGTCGGGCGACACGACCATCATCGAACGACCGATTGGTAACGATCCGGACCTGCTTCGGTTCCTCAATCCAGACCTCGATATATGGGACGCCTACGCGACGATCCATGTCCTAATGCCCGACGGCTCGATGAAGCTCGGAGGTGAAGCCGTTGCGGAAGTTCTGCGAAGCTTACCCGCCACCAAATGGTTCACCGGCACCTTCGCGATCAGCGCATTTGGGTTCCGACCCTTCCAAACGATTCTCAACTTGGCCTATGCCATTCTGGCAGACGTGCGCCCGCTCTTTGGGTGTGGGAGTTGCGGCACTCCACGACTTTGGGTAAGGCCGATCCACTGGATGATCAAATGGACGAAGGCGATATTCGGCGACCGTCGCAAGCCGAGTCCGACTCCATATTTCACGGTACTCTCGGCCACAAAGCGCCGGCTGCTACCGGCACCTAGCCAGGGCCTTACGCAAGCGCCTAAGTTGTCAGCTCAGATTTCGAATCCTGAACTCACCGCAGACAGTTCGGACCGCCACACGTCCACGATTGCCTTCACAAAACTCGCACTGGCGAAAAACGACTACCGCCCTTTTCAACGGCCGCAACCGTGAGCCTTATTGCTCAGACCTCTTCAATGCTGACTTGCTAAGGTCAAGATTCACATGATTTGCCGGCCTCGTCTGCCGACCTGCGTGTGTAACAACACACACCGAATCGAGACCACAGAAGCGACCGGAAGATAACTGGAGGAGCTCACATGAGTAAAGTGCTGTTCTTACTTGCAATGTGGAATCTAGGCACGCTGTGTATCTTCTGCGGGAGGTGGTGCGAGCAACAGGGAGGCCTGGTGTAGCGTCCTGCACTCCTGCCTCACCCTACGCCCGATGCCCATGCAATACGAACATGCCCTCAGGAGGCTGCAATGTCCACGCGTTCCCTTCCCGAAAGTTTGAAATTTGGCTCTCTAATGCAGTACGTGCCTAATCCGATGGTCTTCCGAAAAGTGGCGCCCCTAGCCTTGCCAGCCATGTGCAGCCGGCCGGATCCCGTGCGGGTAGCGGTTATTGGAAACCACCTCCCCAGGCAGTGCGGGATTGCCACCTTTACAACAGATTTGTGTGATGCCTTTACGGCTGCCTACGGAGCAGCTGGGCTGATGGTGGTCGCGGTGAATGACCAACAATCGTCATACGGCTATCCTGCGCGCGTGCGATTCGAGATAACTGAGAACGACATTTCATCCTACAAAGCAGCTGCTAACTTTCTGAATTCCAGCAATATTGACATCGTCTGTTTGGAGCACGAGTACGGGATTTTCGGAGGAAAGGCCGGCGGCCATATCTTGCGCCTGCTGCAGCACCTGAAAATGCCCCTGGTGACAACTCTGCACACAGTTCTTCGTGAGCCCGATGTCGACCAACTTATCGTGATGCAAGAAATCGCCGCGCGCTCTGATCGTCTTATTGTCATGAGCGAGCACTCTTCTCGATTCTTGCGGAATGTATTTGGAGTTTCGAGCGACAAGATTGATCTGATTCCCCATGGCATTCCCGATATGCCCTTTGTCGATGAGGTTTCTTACAAGGATTCTTCTATCGAGGGAAAGACCGTATTGCTCACGTTTGGCTTGTTATCTCCGAACAAAGGGTTCGAAAGTGTAATTCGTGCGCTGCCGCGCATTTTGTCCCGACACGAGAAGGTTGTCTACGTAATCGCTGGTGCCACCCATCCCCATGTCCGGCGCCGTGAGGGCGATCGATATCGGCTCGAGCTGGAGGCCTTAGCTGAAAGCCTTGGCGTTAAAGAGCACGTTATCTTCGTCAATCGGTTTGTCAGCCCTCAAGAAATGGCATCACTAGTTGGTTCGGCTGATATCTACATCACTCCGTACCGATACGAGGCACAGGCCGTTTCAGGCACACTCGCGTATGCCATGGGTGCTGGTAAAGCGATCATCTCGACTCCGTACTGGTACGCCACGGAAGTCTTGGCGGATGGTCGCGGAGCGCTCGTTCCCTTCGATGACTCGGCCGCCATTGCAGATACTGCAACTGAGCTTCTGGACAACGAGAGTGCCCTCCAGTCGATGCGCAAATCTGCTTACCTCTATGCCCGCCGCATGATCTGGGATCAAATAGCACAGTCTTACATGCAATCCTTCATGCGTGCCGGTGCCGACTCCGGCCAGAGACGACCCGCTCGTGCAGTATTCCCTCTCACCATCGCAGCGCCGAACGCCTCCGTCGTTCGCACGAGCGAGTTTGGAGGATAGGTAACAAGCACGCGCACAGCAAATTCATTCAGCCAGGACACCGCGGCCAGTCGCACCGACGTTCGGCGTGCAGAGGGCCGGGGCCATGCTAAACGCCAACATCCACTGAGTGATCGAAGTCGCACAATATGCGCCCACGAGGAGATCCAATGAGCACGCAAACATCTGGCGATAACACAGCAATCTACCTAGTGGGCGGCGGCATTGCCTCGCTGGCGGCAGCGGCTTTCCTGATTCGCGACGCGGACATTCCGGGACACAACATAACGATCCTTGAGGAATCCGCCAAAATCGGAGGCAGTCTGGACGCGGCTGGCTCGGCCGCCGACGGGTATGTGATGCGCGGTGGCCGGATGATCGAGAGCAAGTATCTCTGCACGTTCGATCTGTTCTCCTCAATCCCTACTCTCGATGGAAGCAAGACAGTGACGCAGGAAATCTTCGATTGGAACGAGACGATGAAGACCTCATCGAAATCGCGTCTGTTCCGGGATGGACATCGCGTCAACGCTCCCAAGTTCGGGCTGAGTGAAAAACACATTCTGACCATCGAGCGCCTGGAACTTGAGCCCGAGGGGATGCTCGGTCGAAGCAGCATTGCGGACCAGTTTGACGGCTCGTTCTTTGAAACGGATTTCTGGTTCATGTGGTGTACGACCTTCGCTTTTCAACCATGGCACAGTGCCGTCGAGTTCAAGCGTTATCTGGGGCGCTTCACGCACATGGTGTCAGGCTTCAACACGCTGAGCGGAATTATGCGAACGGTTTACAACCAGTACGATTCGATGGTGCGGCCGCTACAGAAGTGGTTGGAAGCGCGCGGCGTGAAGTTTCAACTGAACACCCGGATTACCGACCTAGGGTTTCGCCATGATTCTGAGGGTTACACGGTGGATCGCATTCTGTGTGAGCGTGATGACCATAACGCACAGATCGCGGTCACTGAGAACGACTTTGTCATGGTCACTTTAGGTTCCATGACCGAATCCTCGAGTCTGGGGACAATGGACTCCGTACCAGTTTTGAATGGTAGATCCGCCGGCGGCTCCTGGAGCCTTTGGGAGAAGATTACCGCTGCTCAACCCCAGTTCGGGCGTCCAGCTAATTTCACTGACCATATCGACGAATCGAAGTGGGAGTCTTTCACCACAACTCTTAACGACCCGACGCTCTTCCGGCTGATCAGGGACCTCACCGGAAACGTGCCGGGCGAAGGGGGCCTCATCACCTTCCCGGAGTCGAGTTGGTTGGCGTCAATCGTATTGCCGCACCAGCCACATTTTATCGGACAACCGGCGGACGTGAGCGTGTTTTGGGGCTATGGGCTTTTTGTCGATAAACCAGGCGACTTCGTGATGAAACCCATGTCGGCATGCACCGGCCGGGAGATTATGAGGGAGATCCTGGGCCACTTGCGTCTTGAAGAGCATGCAACTCAGATACTGGAAACCTGCAACTGCATTCCGTGCATGATGCCCTTCATTACCAGCCAGTTTCTGCGCCGATCCAAAGGCGACCGTCCCCAGGTCATCCCGGAGGGCTCCAGGAATCTGGCCTTTATCGGACAATTCTGCGAACTTCCGGACGATGTGGTGTTCACGGTGGAATATTCGGTCCGCTCAGCTCAAACAGCGGTGTACTCATTGCCTGGATTGAATCGAACTCCACCTGCTGTCTACAAAGGACAATATGACCTTCGTGTATTGCTCAAGGCTTTCTTGACGCTACACGACAAGGATGCGCAGGAGATTCCCGCTCTAGCTTGATCTGACCGATCGTTAGCGACCCGCTTTTCGGTATCAAGCGGAGCAAGAAATTTTCGCAAATCGGCAGGCGGCCACCTTCAGCGCCAAGAAGCCTTAGCCGCGGACCAGACAGCAGCAAAGGAGAGCGTATGTCAAAGAGTTGGGAACACTATCATGATGCGGCTCGTCATCATGAGCAGGCGGCCTACCATTACAAAGAAGCAGCGAAATACGATCAGGCCGAGGAACACGAAAAGGCTATGCATCACGCATACTTGGCTCACGGGCACAATCAACACGCAAGTCACCACGACGCCGAGGCTGCGAAACTCTATGCCGAGTACGCTGACAGCCGGTTAAAGCAATCGTCTGGGTAAGAACCTCAGAAAACCCGTGCTGTTAAGACCGAACAATCCATGACCTTTCACTGCGAGGAGAACACTATGCCACAGCGTACCCACGAACGCGCCGCGGAGCTTCACAATCTTGCGGCACACGCCCACGCCGCCGCCGCTACCGCCCACGGCAAAGGAGATCATCTCACCGCCCACGAACTTAGCAAGCAGGCACACGAGCACTCCATGAACGCCCATAAGCTGTCTGAAGAACTCGCGAAGGAAGCCGCCATACCCAGCAAGCCTAAAATTGGGTAATCGCTGAATCTAAGAAACGGGCGCGCGCAGTCTCAGCGCCAGAAGCACGCAGAGGTCTCCTGCCGTTGTCGAACCCTTCCGGTGCGCAGGCGATTATGCTTGCCTCCCCGAGTGCGGCATCTTCCCTGTCTCAGCGTGTTGCGACCTCTCCTCATCAATCCCCGGACCTCGATCATCGAGAGCAAGCTCCAAAATGAGAGCTTCGCTCTTCTGAGCAGTTTTGCTCAGAAGAGTTTGGTCCAGAGCACTAATCTTAATCTATCCAAAGCAAGGGATTTTGCGGCAATCAAAGAAATGTCTCCGAAGAAGGCACGCTCGGAGCCTGCTAACAGCCAGATAATCCCGCGTCACACGATAAGGGAGAGCGTAATGTCCTCAAAAGAAACCCAAAGCAATCCAGTTCATAACGATTTCAACGCACAACCTCGTTTCCATCAGAAATCGCCTGAAATACAGGCTTACGGTACGGTAAGTCACATGCTGCCATTGGAGCTCGAAGAGCCCATCCGCCTGGAAATGACCGAACAACTCAACCAACTCCTCGCCGATACGATGACCCTCCGCGACCTCTACAAGAAGTCGCATTGGCAGACCTCGGGTCCCACCTTTTATCAGCTGCACTTGCTCTTCGACAAACACTATGGAGAGCAGGCAGAGCTCGTCGACGCTATTGCTGAGCGGATTCAACTGCTTGGGGGCATCTCCATTGCAATGGCTCCTGACGTTGCCGAGACCACAAAGATCGAGCGCGCTCCGCGAGGACGAGAAGAGGTCCCGGTGCAACTCTCGCGGCTGCTGGATGCGCACCAAATCATCATAGGAGAGGCTCGAATTCTGGCTCGCCTCGCCTCCAAGTTGGAGGACGATGGGACCAATGACCTTGTGGTGAGCGACGTTCTTCGCGGAAACGAATTACAGGTGTGGTTTCTCAGCGAACATCTGGTCGATATGCCTTTGGTTCACGCTGTGCCGTCCTCGAAGTCGAAGTCTGCGGCCTAGGTTCTGCGGGCAAGAGGTCGACGGGTTGAACAGGGCGTTCCCCGGCAAGTGGACCGTGCACGATGCGGTCACCAATGTGAAAGCCGCTGTCCTGATGGCAGCAGCGGAAAACTGAAATGGAGCACGCAATATGCCGGTTGAAACGCAAGCAGTCGTCAGCGATCCAACATCTCTGGAACAGGACCGAGATCGGTCCGGCAAAGCGACCAAGTTTGTTTTCGACGCGTCTTTATCCACCGCTATCTCGGCAAACGGTCAACCGCACGCGACGGTCCCGACTCCCAAGGGCCCGCTCCCTCCGGCTTTGCTCGACAAGATGAATCGGTACTGGCGCGCAGCAAATTATCTATGCATCGGCCAGATCTATCTTTTTGAAAACCCTCTTTTGCGAGAGCCGCTCAAAGCTAGTCAGATTAAGCCAAGACTGCTCGGGCACTGGGGAACTTCGCCGGGACAGAACCTCATCTACATTCACCTCAACCGCCTGATCAAAGAGCACGATGCCAACATCATCTACATTGCCGGTCCTGGACATGGCGGTCCTTCGCTGAATGCGATGTCATATTTGGAAGGTACTTATACCGAAGTACATCCGGAGATCACGCCGGATGAGAACGGCCTGCGGCTTATGTTCAGGAAGTTTTCGACGCCAGGTGGCGTCCCGAGTCACTGCGGACCGCACGTTCCAAATTCCATGCATGAGGGCGGCGAACTCGGCTACTCGCTGGTCCACGCCTTTGGCGCCGCTTTCGATAATCCCGATCTGATCGTTGCCTGTGTCATTGGTGATGGAGAATCTGAAACCTGTCCGCTCGAAGGAAGCTGGAAGTCGGTCAACTTTCTCAATCCGGTGCGCGACGGGGCAGTCCTTCCGATTCTTCACCTCAACGGCTACAAGATTTCCGGACCAACTGTTCAAGCTCGCACGACTGACGAAGACTTGAAGGCCCTGTATATCGGACGAGGGTACAACCCTCATTTTGTCGAAGGTGACGATCCGGAGGCCGTGCATCAACTGCTGGCGGGAACTCTGGACGATTGCTACGCCGAGATTCGAGCCATTCAGCAGGAGGCGCGTAAGAGCGGATTCAAGAAGCAACCGATTTGGCCCATGATTGTCCTGCGCACACCGAAGGGATGGACGTGTCCGAAAGAGGTGGACGGAATCCCGATTGAAGGCACCTTCCGCGCACACCAGGTACCTCTCGCAACCGTTCGCGAAAATCCCGAACATCTTAAGGTCCTTGAAGCATGGATGAGAAGCTACAAGCCGCAGGAACTCTTCAACGAAAAGGGCAAATTAATTGACGAACTGGCGGAACTTGCACCCATGGGCAATCGGCGCATGGGAGCAAATCCTCATGTGAATGGCGGACGGCTCCTGACCGCGCTCGATATACCAGACTTTACCAACTACGCACTCGAGATTCCGGGCCCCGGCCAAGTGGTTGCGGAAGCGCCACGAAAGCTCGGCGACTTCTTCAGGGACATTTTCAAACTGAACCCGACAAACTTTCGCATGTTCTGCCCCGATGAGACGAACTCCAATCGGCTGAACTCCGTGCTCGAGGCTACGAAACGTTGTTTTATGGCGGAAACTGTTTCGATTGATGACGAACTCAGCCCGGATGGCCGCGTTATGGAAGTATTGAGCGAGCACTGCTGCCAGGGATGGCTTGAAGGGTACTTGCTGACGGGGCGGCACGGCATGTGGTCGTCGTACGAAGCTTTCGCGCAGGTTGTAGATTCGATGCTGACGCAGCATGCCAAGTGGCTGGAACAATGCCGCGACTTTCCCTGGCGCAGACCGCTCGCGTCCTTAAATGTCCTACTAACCAGCCATGCATGGCGAAATGATCACAACGGTTTCAGCCATCAGGCGACTGGATTTGTAGACAATGCACTGGCGCGCAGGAGTGAAACCATCCGGGTGTATTACCCGCCGGACAGTAATTGTCTCCTTAGCGTCTTCGACCACTGCTTAAGAAGCCGCAACTACGTCAACATCGTGACCTGTGGCAAGCAGCCGCAGCTGCAGTGGTTGAACATGGACGAAGCTCTTGAACATTGCTCGCGAGGGGCATCGATCTGGAAGTTTGCCACTAACGACAATGGTGAAGAACCAGATGTTGTTCTGGCCTGTGCAGGCGATGTGCCGACCATTGAGACATGCGCGACCTCATGGCTTCTGCAAAAATATGTTCCTGGCATTAAGGTACGGGTTGTTAATGTCGTGGATCTGAGCGTTCTGATGATGCCTGACGATCATCCTCATGGAATGGACAACATGTCCTTCGATGCGCTCTTCACCAAAGACGCGCCGGTCATCTTCGCGTTTCACAACAATCGCTGGCTCATTCACACCATGGTGCATGGGCGTTCCAACGAAAGCCGTTTCCATGTACGCGGCTACATGGATCAGGGTACAACAACGACGCCATTCGACATGGTAGTGCTGAATAAGATGAGCCGGTTTCACCTGGCCATCGACGCACTGAAGTATGTCTCACGACTCCGTTCACAGGTCTCCGATGTAATCGACATGTTTAATCGTAAGCTATACAAACATCACGACTATATTCGGCAACACTTGGAAGACATGCCGGAGATCCGGAACTGGGGATGGACGGCTGACTTTAGCGAGCCGAGCACTCCTCCGCCACTGGCCAAGGGACATCCACGCGCTGGTTTGTTTAGCGACAGTTAATCGAAGCGGCCCGATGAAGTCGAGACTTGCATGGGTGCGCAGAAGTTCCTTTGACCGTCCGGATGGAGCCGTTTGACAGTGGAGAATTAAGGAATTGGCCCGTAACTGATTCCCGCCGAGTCCGTTGCGGGAAAGAAAGTAGGTTGAGAAATGATAGAACGGAAGCTTAGCATTGCCGAGATTATACTTCTCGCCGGGACCCGCGTCGCCCTGGGCGCCGGGATCGGCCTGTTGCTTTCCAGTCGGCTAAACAATGACCAACGCAAAGCCGCCGGATGGGCCCTCGCCCTGGTCGGAGGCCTTACTACGATTCCGCTGGCAATGGACGTACTAAGCAAGAAGAATCCGGTTTAGTCCGCCTGCACGAGAAGGGTCAAGAGTTGGACAAGTTTGAAGCAAGCTATAAAAGAATGTCAGTACTTCCAGCCGCGCTGCTTCTGATCGGCACGGCCCGATTTCTTATTGGCTTGCGGGTTTCCGGACGGTCTGCACGGCATTGGTAAGGACCAATATTGTGCTATGCCTCAGAGGCAGCCGACGCTATCGATAACAAACTCAATTGATGACCCAAGCAGGCGGTCCACCCGGACGACAGTTCCGTGTCGCGCAGAACACTAACCTAGCGCGAACACAGGCATTCTGAATTCCCTAAATCAGGCGCGTTACACTATTGCTTCCGGCGGGTCGGCTACTCCACCCAGTGGAAGGACGTTTGGCAGGTCAAGACGTGCCACGCCAATCCGTTTGTCGGCCATCCCAAAATAAACGTCGAAGCGGTCCGGTGAGCCGAGATCATCGCGCCGGTCGATGCCGGTGGGGAATACAACGTTGGCGACGGTCCCGTGGCGTTCTTGCGGCAGTTCCGGCAACAACACCGGCTCCGCCGAACGGTAGCGGATAACAAGCGGATGTTCCTTAGAAAAGATCATCACCCCGGCCGAATAACACAACTGGTACCTGTCGGTCTTAGGCTTCCCCATTTCGCTAACACCGTGGTAAATGATCAGCCAGCCGTGCCGGGTCAAGACGGGCGGAGTGCCACCTCCTATTTTGAGCCGCTCCCAAGGCGAGACCGGAGCCGCTAACCGGTGATGAAAGGTAAATTGGCCGGTGCGAAATGGCTTATGGTCAAGGGACATTCGACAATACGAAATCCAGATGCTTTCCCTGTCGATATCCACCTCACGAGTCTCAGGTCTGCAGGCGGTTTCCTCGGGACGAGTACCTGGGAAGAGCGGACGGTGAAGCATCGCCAATTCCGGTTGCCCGAATGGATCGGGAATGACGACTGGGAATAGGCTGGCATCTTTGTCATCCACATCGTCGAATTCGATACCCTGATACGGGCCAAACTTCGCCAGCCCCAGACGCCGCCAATGGAGCAGGTCTGTCGATATTGCCAAGGCGATCCGTGGGCCTCGGGGCGAAAATGCCGTGTAGGTCATGATGTATCGCTTGAGCGGTTCCACAAATGTGATACGCGGATCTTCGCAGCCACCACTACCGTCCGGCCGCCGCTCATAATCGGCCTCCGGCTCGAGTGCGATGCCGAGCCGCTCGACGCCTGCCGGATCGCCGGCTGCATTGAACTGCACTCGCGCAATGCCAATACGCGAGTAATTTCCCCGAGCGACCAGCCGCGGGAAGAGGTAAAGATTGCCATCAGGGCCACGAACGGCAGCCGGATTCAGGACGCCTTCGACCTCCTGCGGATTGCCCGCCTGCGGCTCCATCAACATTCCCAGACGCTGTAACTTAAACTCACTCATTCATGTCCCTCAATAAGTCACGCCGGCTGATCACAATCTGCTAAACATGCGATGATCGCTTGTATAACTCGCTTCGTCTCATCGGGACCCTTGACTGGAATAGAATCCACGCCCGCTTTTTCGACGGGATAGTCATTTCCTCCCACG
>PMWW01000138.1 GCA_003165795.1 Acidobacteriaceae bacterium | reverse complement strand
CGAATCGAAGACCACCATAGAAGCCAAAGCGAAGGACATGGTGGCGCATTACGTAAAGCATGTTTTCCCCAACGGCTACAAGGCGCAGATTGTGGCCACCTCACGCGAGGCCGCCGTACGCTACAAGGGATATGTTGACGCCGCGCTGCGTGACACCGTCGCCGCATTGGAACATTCCAATCCTCAGATGCTGGATGTCGAACGGCTCAGGCGATTGCAGACCGACGTGGTTATCTCTGGCAGCCACAACGATGAGTTACATCTGAAGCCCTACACTGACGAGGCAAAACATAAGGCGACGATCAAGAGTTTCAAGCTACCCTTCGACAGCGAGGAGGAGGGCGTGCGCGGCGACATGGGCATCGTGATTGTGAACAACATGCTCCTGACCGGCTTCGACGCTCCAGTGGAGCAGGTGATGTATCTGGACAAGATCATCGTCGCCCATACGCTCCTACAGGCAATCGCCCGCGTGAACCGGGTGGCTGGCACGTCGAAGGAGAAAGGCTTTGTGGTTGATTACGTCGGGGTCGGCCACCACCTGAAGAGGGCCCTCGATAACTACGACGAGCGGGAACAAAAAGAAGTATTGGATGTGCTGAGTTTCCCCGAGGAGGAACTCCGTGAGTTGCAAGCGAGTCATGCCGCAATCTTGGAGTTCCTCAAGAAGCACGGCCTGACCGACCTGACCGATCATGATGCGTTTTTCGACCTGTTTTACGACGAGGACATCCGATTTGA
Organism: Acidobacteriaceae bacterium; assembly: GCA_003165795.1. Taxonomy (GTDB): domain Bacteria; phylum Acidobacteriota; class Terriglobia; order Terriglobales; family Acidobacteriaceae; genus Bog-257. The sequence continues at coordinate 7,568 of PMWW01000138.1, read as the reverse complement.
GTTCATGAGTCTGTTCAAGACCTTCACGAAATGCCTAAACGTCGTCTTCCCTTCGAAGGAAGCATTGGGCTTCATGGGGGATTACCAGACTCTTGCCGAGATCAATGTTTTGGCTGAGAAGCACTTCCGTGACAAGCGTCTGAGTATGAAGGGCATCCCGCCGAAACTGAGAAAGATCACGGACGCATTCCTGGAGTCGCGTGGTATCAACGTAAAGGTCGAGCCGATCTCCATTCTCGACGAAGATTTTCAGAAAGACGTCAATATCCGGGGCCGGACGAAGACAAAGGCCGCGGAAATTGAACATGCCATTCGCCACCACCTAGACGTCGATCTCGATGATGATCCGGACCTGCAAGCGTCCTTTGCTGAAGCCCTAAAGAAGATACTCGAAGAGTTCCGCGACAACTGGAACAAGATCTTTGAGGAACTCGAAAAGCTTCGCAAGCGCATAATCAACGCGGGCAAAGAACCGACCTACGGCTTGCACCGCAAGAAGCAGATGCCCATCTTCCGAATGCTGAAGAAAGAGGTCTTCGGGGACGCAGAACTGAATGAAGACGACATTGCGTCGCTGGTGTCTCTCACGCAGCAGCTCTTCAATGAGGTGGAGCGCGAGCTGAAGCTGACTGGCTTCTGGGAGAGCATCCCTGCCCGCAATAAACTCAAGGCGGAGATACAAAGAACGCTGCTTCAGCCGGAGCACTCCGCGTTACCGGGCCTAGTGAAGAATCGGGCTCAGATCATCAGTCGCATGATGGAAATAGCCGAGAAGAACCACGACGCGATCCTTTGGGCCGCTTAATGGAACTGGAATACAAAGTCGTTCGCTCAGCAAAAAGGCGGAAGCTAACCATCACGGTCGAGCGAGACCGGGCAATCGTCATTCACGCGCCAGTGGGAACCTCTGATGAAGAGGTGCAGCGGGTTGTGGACTCGAAGCGCCAATGGCTGTTCGAGAAGCTGAATCATCCGCAGAAGTACGAAGCCAACTCTCACCCGCCAGGGAAGGAAGTCGTGAATGGCGAGTCCGCGCCTTACCTCGGCCGGGACTACCAGATCGAAGTTGGTGAGACTGAGAGTGGCGAGATTGAATTTGGCAGCCGCTTTATGGTGCCCGCCGCGCGCCAGATCAAGCGTCGTCGAGTTCTGCGCGATTGGTATATTGCGCGAGCCAATGAAGAGATCCTGCCTCGTGTTCGGCAACACGCAACTGCGCTAGGCGTGGAGTTCTCCGCTGCCAAGATCGTTGATAATCGTTACCGCTGGGGCTCCTGCACGCCACGAGACAGCGTTCACTTCAACTGGCGCCTCATCAAGGCTCCGATGTTCGTAATAGACTACGTGATCGTCCACGAACTGGCTCACCTTTTAGAGACCAACCACACGTCCCGCTTTTGGAACATTGTCCACGCACATACTCCGACAACGGAAAAGGCAAAGGCTTGGTTGAAGGAGCACGGGCAAGTCTTGGAGCAAGATGTTTGGTGAGCGATATCTGAACCCCATCTTGCCTGCGCGCGTCGCGCACGGCAAGCTTCTGGAATGATCCAACCTATAAAGCAAGTGAAGTGGCGGAGTCTGGTTTCAAAGCAGGAAGAGAGCGGGCAGAGTGTGGCCGCGTTTTGTCGCGCGCGGGGGCTGGCTGAATCGCTGTTTTACTACTGGAAGAAACGGTTGCGAGAAGTAGCGACGCCAGCGTTCGTGGAAGTGCAAGTTGCGCAGCCCGACCTGAGCCCGAGGCGTTCCGGCTCAGCCGTGGGAGCAACGATTGAGGTGCGGCTCAGCAATGGTCGCAGTCTGATAGTGGCGCCAGAGTTCGACGCGAGGCATTTGCGCGCCTTGTTGGCGGTGGTGGAGTCCGAGTCATGATCGGGCTGCCCAGTTTACGGGCGTTGGACCGGGCCCAGGCTACACGCATCTGGTTGGCGACAGAAGCCACCGACATGCGCTGCGGATTCGACCGGCTGGCAGAGCGGGTACGAGCGGTGATGGGTCAGGATCCACTCAGTGGTCAGCTCTTTGTATTCCGTTCACGACGCGGGGACCGATTAAAGATCCTGCTGTGGGACCGGGACGGATTTCTTCTGTGCTACAAGCGGTTAGAAACGGGAGTATTCAAGCTGCCGCGAGGCAAGGCAGGAGCGGGGTCGGTCGAACTGCGAGCCAGTGAGTTAGCGATGGTGCTGGACGGCATCGATGTTTCCCAGTTGAGGCGCGTACCACGCTATACAAGAATCAGCGAGGAAAACAAAGACTAAAGATATTAATCTGAGAAACTCACAGGCCTTGCGTCTAGAGTGAGGGCACACTGTGGACGCCGAGCTCAAAGATCTTCCTCACGATCGCGAATCGCTGGCAGCGATGATCCGTTCGCTGCTTCTGGAAGGCGAACAACAGAAGCAGCGGGCCGAACAGCAGACTCGCCGTGCCGAGGAACTCTACCTGCAGAACCTCCGGCTGCAACTGGAACTAGAGCGCTATAAGAAGTGGTATTACGGGCCGCGAGCCGATCGGTTGGCTACGAGCGGAGAGGTGGCGCAAGCGCTGCTGGAATTTGCCGAGCAACTGGAGGCCAAGCCGATCCATCCGGAGGATGTGCCGGCGAAAGCGGAACCCGAGTACGAGATGCGCCGGGTAAAGCGACGCCCGGGGCGACGGCATCTCGCCAACTTCGAAAATCTTCCGGTCACAACCCAAGTCTACGAACTGAATGCCGAGCAACGACTATGCCCGTGCTGTGGAGTCGAGCGCAAAGAGATTGGGGCAGACGAGAGCTGGCAGATCGAGTACCTGCCTGGCCGCTTCGAGCGCATTCAGCATCTACGCAAGAAGTATGCTTGTCCGGGCTGCGAGAAGGCAGGCGAGAACCCGCAGATGGAAGTGGCCGCGAAGCCGGAAGCGGCGATCGACAAGGGCATGGCGGGGCCAGGGCTGCTGGCCTACATTGTGACCAGCAAGTTTTCTGATTACCTGCCGCTGTATCGGCTGGAAGATATTTTCCAACGCCAAGGCTTTGCGATCTCGCGGGCGACGCAGTCGATCTGGTGTGGCGACGTTGCCGACCTGGTTGAGCCTTTGTATGCGTTGATGGCGGAGCGAGTACGGCAATCGCATGTGGTAGCCACCGATGACACGATTTTGCCGATGCTCAGCGTAGGCAAGACGCAAGCGGCGCGCATGTGGGTGTATGTGGGGGACAAGGCTCATCCCTATAACGTTTTCGCTTTCACCTTGAACCGGGGGCGGGACGGACCGAAACATTTTCTGCGCGATTACGGGGAGGTTCTGCTGGCCGATGCCTATGGGGGCTACAACGGCGTAGTGGGTGGCAATCAAATCACGCGCGCTGGGTGTTGGTCCCACGCGCGCCGGCGGTTTATTGATGCCGAGAAGGTGGCACCGGAGATTGCCCGGGAAGCAGTGGATTTCATAGGCGCTCTCTTTCGAGTAGAGAGGCAGGCCAAGGACTTTTCTATAGAGGAGCGCCTCGCATTGCGCCAAGCGCAATCGTCCCCGGTGTTAGCCAAGCTGCGGGAGAAGCTTCTCGCGTGGAAAGAGCAGCTCTTGCCCAAGCACCCCATGGCAGAAGCGGTGAACTATGCCTTGAGCCAATGGGCCGAGCTGAACGTATTCTGTTCCGATGGCGCCGTGCCCATCGATAACAACGTCTCCGAGCGCGAGATGAAGCGCGTGGTGCTAAACCGCAAGAACTCTTTATTCGTGGGCAATCCCCGTGGCGGGCGAACGGCAGCGATCCTGGCCAGTTTAACCAGCACTTGCCGCCGACACGAGGTCGATCCTCAGCTGTATCTCACGCAGCTGTTGATGAACCTGCCCCAGGCGAAAGTAAGCGAGTTGTCAGGCTGGCTGCCCGACCAGTGGAAAATCCGTCACGCGGCTCGAATGGCACGCTTCAATACCGTTTCGCCTGCACCGTAGCTAACCTGTAGTTCGCGTACCGCTCACAAAAGAAGAATACCAAGAGTACGGTCAATCCATTGGCGCGCTCGCCAAACAGTACACGACGCCCAATCCGGACCTCCTGATGCAGGCCAAACAGCAGGGGAACCTGTCGATCGAGCCCGGCAATGGCACGGTCAGCCTTGTGATCAAGAGTTATGTCAAACCAGGCGACTCCGTAACCTTCGCCGTCAGTGAGCAGACCCACTCGCCATTAAGCGTGCAGATCAATTCCTATTTGAACGATCCCAAAGATGCCGTCACAATCTCGGCGCAGTTTGCTCAACTGCCAGACGGTACAAACCACGTGGCAACCGCAACCATTAACGGCGTTAGCAAGCAGCTTACCGTCAACGAGCAGAATTCGAATTATCAGCGGCTGGAGCCAGCGGTTGTAACGTCGTCCGCTTCGGATTATTCCGGTCAAGGCGTGCCGGCAACAGCCGAAGAGCTGCAGAGCTTGGTGGCTCCGATCGCACTTTATCCAGATGCGCTGGTGGCTCAAATCCTGAATGCCGCAACGTATCCCGATCAGGTTGCCGTTGCCGACAACTGGCTGCAGCAGAACAAGAACCTCACTGGCAAAGCTTTGGCGACGGCGGTAAACGGGCAATCATGGGACCCCAGTGTCAAGGCCCTGACGGAGTTCCCGTCGGTGCTGAACAACATGGCACAGAACATCGCATGGACGTCGCAACTGGGCGAGGACTATCACAATCAGCAGTCTCAAGTCATGGCTGCGATACAGACCTTGCGGGCGCAGGCGAAGGCGGCCGGCAATCTCAAGTCGGGTTCGCAGATCACCGTGGTGCAGCAGTCGCCGCAAACCATCGTCATTCAACCGACCAATCCCCAGGTGGTTTATGTTCCGCAATACAACCCGGCGGTGGTTTACGGCACGACGTACGTGGTTCCCAATTACAGCACTGCTGACGTGGTCACCACCGGCTTGCTGTCATTTGGCGCCGGGATGGCAGTTGGCGCAATGATGAGCGACGGCTGCTGCGGCTGGGGCTACAGCAGTTGGAACTGCAACTGGTACGGTGGCGGGGCCTACTACCATGGCGCTCCTTATTACGGGAACGCTGCCTGGCACGGCGGTTACTACGGCAACAGCGCATCCGCTTATGGACCATATGGCAGCGCGCACGCCGCCAATGGCTATAACCCCTCTACCGGCACGTACGCGCGAGGCGCATCAACTTCGACGGCCTATGGCACCCAAAAGGTAGGGCAGGCCTACAACCCATACACCGGGGCCTATGGCGCAACCCATCAAGGTTCCAACGCCTACTCGAACTGGGGAAGCTCAACGGCCTCGAAGAACGGCCAGACCGTTGACACGCAGCATTACTCAAACGCCAACGGAAGCGTTGGTACCGCCGAGACCTCAAGCGGAAACAAGTATGCGGCGGCGAACGGCAACGCCTACAAGAACACNNTGGGGCAGCCGTGGCGGAGGTGGCGGTTGGGGCGGAGGTGGAGGTTTCCGAGGCGGCGGCGGTTTCCGGCGCTAGCTTGCAGTCGATCACGGTCCGGAACTTGTAGGAACCGCAGCCATGGGAGGATGGAAATGTTGCAATTATTCCGCAGTCGCGCCGCTGTCTCCTTTCGGACGCTGTCTCTGACAATTGGGGTGTTTCTGCTGCTGGCATTAGCGGCCTGTGCCAGGAAGGAGCAGCCGGTTCCTGCGGCCCAAGCCGGACCACAGACGTTCGGCTCTCCTGAAGCTGCCGGCAAAGCTCTGGTAGAAGCTGCCAAGGCGCAGAACCAGGACACGATGCTGGCGATCTTTGGGCCGGAATCGAAGGAGCTGATTTATTCCGGAGATGCCGCCGAGGACAAGGCGTCCATGGAAGGATTCGTACAGGCGTACGGGGTGATGAACCGCTGGCGCACGCTGCCCGATGGCAGTGAAATGCTGCTGGTGGGTGCCGATAACCAGGCGTTTCCCATTCCGCTGAAGAAGAACTCGTCGGGCCAGATGTTCTTCGACGCTGCGGCGGGTAGAGACGAGATTCTGGCGCGACGGATTGGAAGGGACGAAATTGTGGCGATCGACGTGTGCGGGGCGCTGGCCGACGCGCAGGCTGAGTACTTCGCGCAAAAGCATGACGGCGTGAAACAGTATNNTATGCGCAGAAGTTCATCAGCGATCCGGGCAAACAGAATGGCTTGTACTGGGAGTCGCCGGAGGGCCAGCCGAAGAGCCTTGTCGGACCTCTAGTGGCGTATGCGACCGACGAGGGGTACAACCTGAAGGCCGACGCCCACCGCGCATTCCACGGCTACTTCTTCCGGATACTGGATAAGCAGGGGGCTGATGCCAAGGGCGGCGCGAAAAGCTACATCGTCAACGGTAAGATGACAGGCGGGTTCGCTTATGTCGCCTACCCTGCTACCTACAACAACACTGGCATCATGACGTTTATCATCGATCAACATGGCGTGGTCTATCAGAAGAACCTTGGCAAAGACACTGCCGATGTCGCAAAGTCGTTGACCGAATTCAATCCGGACAACACCTGGACCGAACTGCATTAAATTGCTGTAACAAGTTGAGGATTAGGTCAGTGATTGTTGCTTTGGAGAAACCGAGTATTAGCCAACCACCGGATTGTCCTGGATNNCCAATTTTTAACGCGGCGATTCAGAAGCTGGAGACCTAGGTACAGCAGGTGATGTAGCGCCAGCTTAGAATCCGCCGATCGGGAGAGCATGATGAAGAAGAACGTCCTTGCATTGTCGGCGGCCGCAGAAGCGGGTACTGGACTGCTTCTGCTCGTGTGGCCGCCTATTGTAGTTCGCCTGCTGTTTGGCGAAGAGATCAGTGGTGCCGGCGTAATAATGAGCCGTATAGCCGGCATTGCCCTGATTGGCCTCGGTGTCGCCTGCTGGCCGGGCAACTTCGCCCGCCAGGCGCTTAACGGAATGCTGACGTACAGCGCTCTTGCCATGCTGTACCTTAGTTACATCGGTGTCCGCGGAGAAGCGGTTGGGTTGCTCTTGTGGCCGGCCGTGGGGGCCCATGTGGTCCTCGTCGCTCTTCTCGTCGTCGCGCTGTTCAAAGAACAACAAACGCCGGCGGCATAAGTACCTGAACTCCTGAACTGATGATTGGCCAACAAGCAAAAGCTGGCCCAATACACCTGGCAAGATACCGAAACGATCAGCATTAAGGGCGATGTAAAGGACACGAAGATTTACCAAGTCCAGACGGTGAATGGCCAGCAGCAGAAGAACCTGGTCAACAATGAGCAGGCGCAATCCGGCGGCCGGGAAGGCCGCTTGAAAGAGCGCATCATCGAGAAGAAGACCGAGGAGTACGAACAGTACGGGCAGCAGATCGGCGCATTGGCCAAGCAGTACACGGCGCCCAATCCCGAGGCCCTGATGCAGGCCAAACAGGCGGGCAACATCTCGCTGCAACTGGGGCCGGGCACGGTGAGCCTTGTGATCAAGAACTACGTCAAGCCAGGCGATTCGATGACCATGACCATCAGCGAGCAGACCCATTCGCCGGTGAGCGTCCAGGTGAACTCGTACCTGAACGATCCCAAGGACGCGGTCACGATCAACGCGCAATTTGCGCAGTTGCCGGACGG
>PMWW01000189.1 GCA_003165795.1 Acidobacteriaceae bacterium | reverse complement strand
CTGGTGAAGACGCTGACTCGCGGCAAGCTGGAAGAGATGGTGAAGGACATCATCGATCGCTCCATCGGCCCATGCAAGGCTGCGATCAAGGATGCCGGCATTACGCCCGACAAGATCAATGAAGTGGTGCTGGTCGGCGGTCAGACTCGTATGCCGCGGATCCAGCAGCTGGTGAAGGAAGTCTTCGGCAAGGAGCCGCACAAGGGCGTGAACCCTGACGAAGTAGTCGCGATCGGTGCGGCGATTCAGGGTGGCGTGCTGGGCGGCGAGGTGAAAGACCTGCTGCTGCTCGACGTGACTCCGCTGACGCTGTCGATCGAGACCATGGGCGGCGTGGCGACGCAGATGATTCCGCGCAACACCACCATCCCGACCAAGAAGACGGAGATGTTCTCCACCGCGGCCGACAATCAGACTTCGGTCGAGGTACACGTGATGCAGGGCGAGCGGCCGATGGCGCGCGACAATCGCACCTTGGGCAAGTTCCACCTGACGGGATTGCCTCCGGCCCCGCGTGGCTTGCCGCAGATCGAGGTCACGTTCGACATCGACGCTAACGGCATCCTGAACGTGAATGCCAAGGACATGGCGACCGGCAAAGACCAGAAGATCACGATTACGTCGTCTTCGGGTCTGAGCAAGGACGAGGTCGAGCGCATGGCGAAGGACGCCGACGCTCACGCTTCCGAGGACAAGGCCAAGCGCGACGAGGTCGAAGCCCGCAACCAGCTCGACGGCATGGTCTACAGCATCGAGAAGATGTTGCGCGAGCATGGCGACAAGATCAGTGGCCAGGAGCGCAGCGATGTGGAGAACGCTCTTGCCGACGCCAAGAAGGCCCTAGAAGGCACCGACGCGGCGGCCATGAACAAGGCGCGAGAGACCCTGACCTCGGCTTCGCACAAGCTGGCTGAGGCCATGTACAAGGCGACGTCTGCGCCACAGCCTCCGCCGGGCGGTCCGGCTCCAGATGGAAGCGGAGACGGGCAGGCCACCGGCGGCGAGCCGAAGAAAGACGAAGGCGTAATCGACGCCGAGTACGTGGACGTGGAAGACAAGAAGTAACTAGCGGCTATCAACTAGCAACTAGCTTTTGCGAGAGGGGCGCCGTGTGCGCCCCTGCTCACATAAGCTGTCACCTTGGGCGAGAAAGCGATGAAGGTCCGAGGTGGTTTTCGGTTTTGGCGAAAAGCGAACCGCTAATAGCGAAAGGCGTGTATTAAGTGCGATTCGAAGTACACAACCAGTCTTACCTGTTGAGCCTCAACCGCGACGATGGACGGTGGTACCTGGTGACGTCCGGCATCGATGGCGCGATGAAGGCCATTCCGGTGATCAGTGACGAGTTCGGATTTGTGGCCAACGTCGTAGTCCCGATGGGCGACGGCGGGCAGGCGATCATCAACTAGGATCAGACAGTACCTGGGCCCAAATCTTGTTAGAAGGGGCGCTGAAAATGGCAAGCAAGTACAGTGAAGATGAGCATCGAGCGACGGTTTCGATGTTGCGGAACATCTTGGTTCACCAAGCCCGCGAAGGCCGTCTCATTACATATGGTGAGCTCTGTCGTCGCGCACAGTCGGCTGGCGCGCCTATCCCGGTCGAGCCGTTTCAAGATCAGTTCCATCAAATGCTATACGAAATTTCGGCGTCGGAAGATAGCGCCGGCCGAGGGATACTCACCGCTCTTGTCGTCGGCGAGGAGGAACGGTTAATCGGCCCAGGCAAGAATTTCGTCCCGCTGATGGCAGAACTTGGGAGAGACGTCCGTAATCCACAGCATGCTTGGATTCACGAGCTAATGAAAGTGGCTCGAGTGTGGGTATGCCAGATGGATGAATCCAAACTGCGCTCATAACGCTGAGCACGAGTCCGCTCTGCGGGACGGAAGATGATAGCCCACCGCTTCAGCGGTGGGTGGACGGAAGAAATGAACGGAGTGCCCTGGGCACGACACAATTCGGACGGCAAAGAACTTGTGCCGTCCCTATGGGACTCAGCTTCGTTATAACGCCTACCCAGCGCTGAAGCGCTGGGCTATGATCTGTCGCGCCTCCGGCGTTGCGATGTTCGCAGGATTGATAAATTCGATAAAGTGAAGAGCGGTGAGAAAACCAGGACGACGAGCACGGCCCGGCCGATCAGTCGGCTAAGAACTAACGGCTAACTGGTAAGAGCCACAACAATCATGCCAACATCCGCCAACAAAGACAAAGACTACTACGGCATTCTTGGTGTCAAGAAGACGGCCTCGGCGGACGACATCCGCAAGGCGTTCCGCAAGCTCGCGCGCAAATACCATCCCGACGTGAATCCCGGAGACAAGGGCGCGGAAGAGAAGTTCAAGACGCTCTCCGAGGCCAACGACGTTCTCAGCGATCCCAAGAAGCGCAAGATTTACGACCAGCTCGGCTTCTACTCCGACAACATCGATCCCGCAACGGCTGAAGCTTATGCGCGTGGCGGCGGTTCTCCCGGTAGCGGATTTGGCGGTCCCGGTCCAGGCGCAGGCGGTTCGCGCACCTACACTCAGGAAGTTCCCTTCGACTTCAGCGGATTCGACTTCAACGACTTCTCCGAAGGCGCCGGTGCAGCTGGCAAGCGGGCGGGAACGGGCGGGGGATTTCGCGACATCTTTTCCAACATGTTCGGAGGCGGCGGACGCGCCGAGCAAATGCAACGGCCTGAGCCGGGCAGCGATCTGGAATACCAGGTGAACGTCGGCTTCTGGCAAGGCATACGCGGCGCCGAATTGCCTCTCACCATTCCACACCTGGAAGTCTGCACCAACTGTCATGGACAGGGCTACATCGAAAGTTCGGGCCAGTGTCCCGATTGTCACGGCAAGGGACAGATCACGCAGAAGAGCGGCAGCATGAAATTTAATGTTGCCTGCCCGCGCTGCGGCGGCACCGGCAAGAACCGCGCCGTCTGTCCGGTCTGCCATGGCGAGGGACGCGTGCAGCGCAGCGAGTCGTTGAAGGTGCGCATCAAGCCGGGAACGCGCGACGGACAGCGAATCCGCCTGCCGGGCCGCGGCAACGCGGGAACGATGGGCGCGCCCGCTGGCGACCTTTACATCATCGTGCGCATGGGCGAACACCCGGTCTTCAAGCGCGAGGGCGATGACATCCACCTGACCGTTCCGGTAAGCGTCACCGAGGCCGCCATGGGCGCGAAGATTGAGGTGCCGACGATCGACGGTCGCGCGTTACTAAAGATTCCGCCGGGCACGCAGCCGGGGCAGAAACTTCGTCTGCGGGAGAAGGGCGTTCCATCAGCCGTAAAAGAAGGCAAGCGCGGAGACGAGATTGTTGAGATGCAGGTGGTGACGCCGAACGTCCACGATGAACGCTCGAAGGAGATTCTGCGCGAGTTGGCGAAGCTGAATCCAGAAGATCCGCGGGAAGAGCTGTGGAAGGAGATTGGCAGTTAGCAGTTAGCAGTTAGCNNTTAGCAGTTAGCAGTTAGCAGTTGGCATTTAGTGATGGCGGCACCGGTAGAGCGGCGCTTCAGCGCCGCGTTAATGTCGCGAGGCACAATTCCGGCGAAGCGATCATCTGCGATGATCGCTTCGCCGGGGACTAAGTTGCTGCAACCGGCACGCCAGCCTGAAGGCTGGCTCTACCTGAATCGCTAGTAGCTCGCTACTAGTGCTGGTTGCTAAGGAAAAATCCATGGGCAAGCGTAAGAAGCAAGGCGCGTACATGATCAGTGCGGTGGCGGAGATGTACGGCATCCATCCACAGACACTGCGCCTGTACGAACGCGAGGGGCTACTGAAGCCGTCGCGCACCGAAGGCAACACGCGCCTTTACACCGATGGAGACCTGGAGCGACTCGAGCTCATCCTGTCACTGGCGCGCGATCTGGGCGTCAACATCTCGGGCATCGCCATCATTCTGCAGATGCGCGAGCGCATGGACGAAATGCAGCGTCAGATGGCGGAGTTCGTCAGCTATGTGCGCAGCGAGGTGATGTCCCGCGCCCAACAGGCCAACGTCGACGCGACCCGTGGGGCGATCGTCCCTCTGCGTCGCACTATCGTGATGAAGGCGGAAAAGAAGAAGTAGGCGGTCTAAGGCGCAGGAATTACGACCAACAGCGGCCTCACCGCAGTCTGGGTAAGTCCTTCTCGAACAAGTCAGCAGTGGACTCTCGGACGGTCCCGGGCCGCAACGATTTTCTTCGCTGGACGTCACTGTTGCGCACCACGTAATCGTGCCGCTTGCTTCTCCAGAGCTTCCCGCCATCCGTTGCCCGGATCGAACCAGAGTGCCGAGCCTCACATCACGATGTGACCGCCATCACCTCGGTTTGGGCCATACTTGGTCGAGAATCGAACCATCGTTCGGTATTGGGATGAGCCTCCCGGCCGCAACGAAATTCCAGGTGGGATGGCGAGTCGCAAGGTAGCAGCAAGTCCCTTCCGATAGTCCCGCAAGATAGATAGAAAGGGAAACAATGGCCAAGGGTTCGGTGCAGATCGTGGCTGAGCGCTGTAAAGCCTGCGGGTTCTGCGTAGAGTTTTGTCCCACGCACGTACTGGCGCTTTCCTCCGCGTTCAACGCCAAGGGTTATCACACTCCTTACATGGTGCATCCGGACAAGTGCAGCGGCTGCGATTTGTGCGGCATGTACTGTCCCGACTTCGCGATCTTCGGACACAAGGATGCGGCCAAAGAAACAGTCGCGGCCGCGGCTCCTGTATCCGCCGTCGAGGCCAAGGAGGAGCAAGATGCACGCTGACCCTGCTGGTGTCATGACGGGAACGCATTTCCTTGATGGCGACCACGCTTGTTGCGAAGGCGCATTGGCGGCCGGAGCGCGGTTCTCTTCCGGCTATCCCATTACGCCCTCGACCGAAGTCGTCGAACGCTTCGCCGCGCGCGTACCTACGGTGGGCGGGACATTCATCCAGATGGAAGATGAACTGGCCGCCTCGATTGCTCTGCAAGGCGCAGTTTGGGGCGGAGCCAAAGCTTTCACCGTGACCTCCGGTCCCGGATTCTCGCTGATGATGGAACATATTGGCTTGGCGGTGATGACGGAGACGCCCTGCGTCTTCGTGGACGTGCAGCGCGGCGGACCTTCCACCGGATTGCCGACCCTGCCGGCGCAAGCCGACATGATGCAGGTGCGCTGGGGCTCGCACGGCGATTATGAAGTGATTGCGGTGTGCCCCAATTCGCCGCAGGAATGTTTCGACCTGACGATAACCGCCTTCAACTATGCCGAGCAGTATCGCTGCCCGGTGTTTGTCATGATGGACGAAGTAGTGGGGCACATGACGGAGAAGGTCGTGATTCCTCCACCCGAGCAGATTGAAGTTACGCCGCGGCGCTACACCACGCTTCCGCCTGATGAATTCCTGGCGTTTAAGCCAGGTGACGACCTGGTCCCCGATATGCCGCGGACTGGCGAAGGCTACAACGTCCACGTCACCGGTCTGACGCACGACGAGCGCGGCTATCCCGATATGACGCCGGCCACGCAAGACAAGCTGGTAAGGCGGCTGCAAGACAAGATCAAGAAGAATGTCGACAAGATCACGCTGTACGAAGCAGAGCAGATTGAAGGCGCAGAGGTGGTCGTAGTTTCGTATGGCATCACCTCGCGAGTGGCGCAGCGGGCCATCGAGCTGGCGCGCAACAAGGGCGTGAAGGTTGGCAAGTTCCGCCTGATCACGGCCTGGCCCTTCCCCGAAAAACAGATTGCGGAGATCGCCGCCAAGGTAAAGGCGCTGGTGGTAGTGGAGCTGAACCTGGGACAGATGGTGCGCGAGGTAGAACGCGCCGCCGCCGGCAAAGCTCCCGTCCGCTTCGTGGGGCACGCCGGAGGCAGCGTGCACCGTCCGGAAGACATTCTGCAGGCCATCATGGAGGTGGCGCGATGAGCGAGCTGACCGAACTGACTGTCCAGAATCCAGTGGAAGAATTCCTGCGCATGGACCGCATTCCGCATATCTGGTGTCCAGGCTGCGGCATTGGCACCAGCGTAAATTCTTTTGCCCACGCGCTGATCGATGCCAAGATCGATACCCGGAACGTAGCCATCGTCTCCGGTATCGGTTGCACCGGACGCGTGGCCGGCTACGTCAAACAGGACTCATTCCACACCACGCACGGCCGCGCGATTCCCTTCGCCACCGGGTTGAAGCTGGCGAATCCCAAGCTGAATGTGGTGGTCTATTCCGGCGATGGCGACCTGTTTGCGATCGGCGGCAATCACCTGATTCACGCCGCGCGCCGCAATGTGGACCTCAAGGTCATCTGCATTAATAACCTGATTTATGCCATGACCGGCGGACAGACCGGCCCAACCACCCCGAACGATGTCATCACCTCGACCAACCCTTATGGGACATTTGATGCATCCTTTAACCTGCCTTACCTTGTGGAAGCGGCGGGAGCGGTCTACGTCGCCCGCTGGACCGCATTCCATGTTCGGCAACTGGCGCGCTCCATACAGGAGATGTTCGCCAAGAAGGGCTTCAGCTTCATCGAGGTGCTGTCGCCTTGCCCAACGCTGTATCAGCGCCGCAACAAGATGGGCGATGGCCTCGACACCATGAAGTTCTACAAAGAGGTCAGCAAGATTCGCAACGGCGCCGCGACCAAAGACGTCGCCTTGACCAAGAGCGGTGAGATCACGGTGGGCAAGTTTGTCGATCGCGAACGCAGCGACTACCGCGATCTGCTGCACGACCGGCTACTCGATTCACTCGGTGACGATTACGTAGAAACGGAGGCCTGTACATGCCAATAAGCGAGATCCGTATCGCAGGATTTGGAGGCCAGGGAGTTATCCTGTCGGCCATCATCATCGGGAAGGCGGGCTGCATCTATCAGCCGGGCTACTCCACCATGACGCAGAATTTCGGGCCGGAAGCTCGCGGCGGCGCCTGCAGCGCGCAGCTGATTCTTTCGGACACGCCCGTGCTCTATCCTTATGTGCCGCGCCCCGACATACTGGTGGTGATGTC
>PMWW01000114.1 GCA_003165795.1 Acidobacteriaceae bacterium | reverse complement strand
TGCGACTGCGGACGGGCAGATTTTCACATGCCGGAAGTACACGTTGCCCGCAATCTTCCTTCCGCAGGCGCAGGTCCTAATCACCAACGCATGCTTTTGTGCGCGAGAGACACTACGGCTACGGTCAGCGGCATTCGTTACGCCGTACTCGCTTAATAACCATTTTGCCGTCGCCCGATCCATCAGTGCCGTGTTGATCTCGCCGCCATGCTTCTTACAGAACTCTTCAAACGCCCGGTCGGTAACAAACGGGTCAACGACTCTTAGCTGGCCAGCAGAAATCCAGCTCTGTACTTGCGCCAGGCTCACGCCAAGAAGGTCTGCGGCCCGTTCCCACGTGTGTCCTTCCTCTCCCTTGGCCAGTGCAGCCGCAACCCGTTCGACGGCCGAGGACTCAAGACATGGATGGCTTTTCTCACAGAATGCTGCCAGCGATGCAATAGTGATACGCGGATCGCGCACTCTCAACATGCCGCTTGCGACTAGACGCCGGAGTCTGGTGCGACTAATGCGGAGCATTGCCTGTAGAGTCCGCAGGGACCACCCGTCAGTGACCTTGGCGCTCATCCCGAGTGCACCGATTCGGAAACGAACCGCGCTAATCGAGCGGCCGAGACGATGGGCTATTTTCTTGACAGGTTCGTATCCGGCCCAGTTCAACAACCGGTCATCGTCCGCTGGTGTCCAAGGGTGGGGTGCTGCCCGGCGGGCGGAGCCAGATTTTCGCACTCTGGATACCCTCTCGCGTGGTTGGTGTTGTTCCAAGCCAGCAAGCTCTGGGGTTCTTCGTAAATGGCGAATACGCCGCCAACAGTCTCCGCGCGTCAGCTCTGGGATCTGCTCAAGGATCTTGTTGATCGCGTCGCGCTTCGCCGACGGACCAAGTCTGATTCCTGCAATCAGCAAACGGTCGACAACCGCCAACCATTTGGAGTTGATCTTGCCTGGCTTACTCTTTTGTCGCGGAGCCTCGGGCATCGCCCAACCTCACCCCAGAAAGATCGGTGTCGTGAGCTTGCTTCCGCGACAAGGTGAAGTTCACGAGTCGCGAGCCTTTCTCACGGTCAATACAGAGCGAAGTTGGCAGTTGCTGTCAGCGCTGTACCATCTTGGTGGTACAGGTCTTTTGCTTTCGACGAGGAAGCGCTTAAAGGCCGAGACGTTATTTGACGAAGTGAATATTCTCGGTCTGCTGGTAATTACTCCATACTTAACAAAGGAACATCTGCACGGAAAAAGTATCGAAGAAAGTTCACTATTAGGTGATGAAGCCCTTGTAACTACGAAGGGATGTTAGACAAAAGTGCCATGCCCTATCGCGCACAGCGCCTGCAGTATGACTTCGACTCCTTGTTGTGCAGCGATGAAATAGAGGGAGGCAGGTTTATCTTGACACGCCTTCTCATCTGGTGGTCTTCTCACCTCTTGGCAGTCTGCTGTTTTGGTGGCGAACACTGGTCGGAGCTGTGAGGCCCCCTGGATGTCGAACCCGGAGTCGAGCCCTGAATGGGTCGTTTCTAGTAGTTCCGCAGAAACGAATGGGCACCCGCTCAACAAGGAGTTAATCGCGGTCGCGAGCCGCCTCTGGCCTCGGGTGCAGATTCACGCGCGCAGGGAGCTCACAAACTGGAATCCGGACGACAGTGTGGCTTTGGCGACCGAAGTTTGGGAAGGCGTGCTGCAGTCGGTCTCAAAGACTCTCCAAAGGCGAAAAGGAAGCACTGCGGGGATAGTGGATCTGGATGCCTATCTGTTTGGAGTTTTCCTCCATCGTTTCAATCGAGCTCTGAAACGCGAACGACGCAGACAGGAAATGATCGAACTGGTTCCTTCAGGCCTCGATCTTGAGCAACTTCCGGGGGCTCGCGACTTGAAGTCGGCGCATGATCTGGAACGCTCCATTCAGGTTAAAGAAGCGATTGAGAGTATGGACGAGTGGACCCGCAAGGTCTTCGCCGCGAGGGTATATGGCTACAGTTGGAAAGAGATAGCAGAACTTCAGGGTCTGAGTGTGCAAAAGGCAAAACTTCGATTCGGAAATGCGCTTCGCAAACTTGCGGACCGCTTGAGATACCGCAAGTGAAGGGACGACAGCGGGCCAGCGGTCTGCAATTTGACTCCGACGGTAAACAGGGAAACGACTTCAACGAGAGCAGGCAAGTTCTGAGCGACCGGGACGAATTCGAGAAAGAAGAAAAGGGCCTCTTGGATCTGCTAGGGCGTGGCCTGTCGCGGGAATTTCCGAACCCGCAGCGCGTCGGGTGCCCGGACTCCGAAGTTCTCAGAGGTATCGCTTTCCGCAAACTGCGACTCGCCGATGCCGAACCGTGTCTAGAGCATCTCAGTTCCTGCAGCCCGTGCTTTCAGCAATTCAGCGATTTCCGCAAGGAGGCGGCCGGCCAACGGCGACGAAAGTACGCCTTCCTCGGCGCTGCTGCCGTCCTCATTATTGCCCTGGCCGGATGGTTGTGGGTAAAGACTCAGTATTCGGATCAGTCAACTGAAACGGAGGTTTTAGATCTTCGGAACGTGTCTCCGGTTCACGGCCACGACCCGATCCAAGCAGACCAGCACCATCTTGAACTCCATCGTTGGTGCAAGCACCTGATTCTGGAGTTGCCTAATGGGAGCAAAGAAGGAGCCGACGAAGTTGCCTTGCTGAGTGAAACGGGCGCTCCGGTTCTGGCTTCGAGCGGCACAGCGCGATCGAAAGATAAAGGGGGAATTCTCAAGCTTGACCTGGACGTGAGCCGAGTTCATCCGGGCCAGTACTTTCTTGGTCTCCGACAACCCGGAGAGGAATGGACCCGGTACCCAGTTCGTGTGATTTGACCGCAAAATCATCCCTCGCCCGTCTGCGATATTCTCCTTTTATTCGCCTGTAATACTTCTTGAGAGGCGCGGTGTGGGACTCAAAATCGGCGGTTTCCAAGATCACCCGGATTGGCCCAAGATGGGGCCGTCGCTCCTTATAGCCACGTGTCTCATCCTTGCAATCCGCACCGCAAAATGGGCAGCGCGATCGTCCGATTCAACAGCGAGCAACGTAGATCTCGAAACCGAGATCGAGCACGCAGCATATCTCGCTGGCCGCGTATTTGCCCGTCTCGTTTCAAAGCATCCTTCGATTTTTCCGAACGCGAAAAAGCCCTGGTACCAGCCGGACGGGGAGGATGAACCGAAGTGAGAATTTGCGGGTCAACTCACCCGCTCAAGACCGTCGCACGCCTTCCGCAACCAGCTAATCCATTTGAACGATCGACTTCAGGTTCGAAGCGGCGTTTTGCTGTTCCGGCAAGGCAGTCCTATACTGCCCGCGACAGCATGGCTCTTGCCTCCTTCAGCCCGTCCATTCCGGTGTGCCGGGAGCGCGTGGTTAGCGTCCAGCGGCAGGAGGAGCCTGCTGCCTGTGTGTTCGCCAATCAAACCAAGCTTCTGTTGCCCCGTTTTCTTGCGAAGTCTGTCGCTGTCGGCGATGAAGTCACGTTTCCGATTCCAGCACCAGATGCAGTGGGCCCGGAAATCCTCGCCACCAAGAATGCCGCCTCCGCACTGGGCCGTTATATCTACCAGGCGCCGATCAGATACGTCAGCCAGCCCAAACAGGACAAACGAAATCAGCACTTCGTCTCCAGCGAGGTTCACCGAGGAGGCCTTGGCATCGGTACGATTTTCCTGCC
>PMWW01000062.1 GCA_003165795.1 Acidobacteriaceae bacterium | reverse complement strand
GATCATGAATAATGCGGGTTAGCGGCTTCTCCCGCTCGCGGACAAACTGCAAGTCCGGGCCCGGTGCCTGTTCTCGTTTATAGCAATGGCATTAGCGGTGGACCGTCAGCCTTTCTCATCAGTGCCCCTAATGTTGTAAGTAATTCGTTCGTTCCGGTGGTTACATCTCCTCCTAACGCGGACCTCGCTGAGTTGGTGGTGTGGATGTTGCCGGGCGATCAGGGCGTGCTAAGTGTGAGCGGATCGGTGACGTCTGCGCCTTGTGCCCAACCTCCTGGATTCAGCTGCGGAGTAATTTATGGCAGCTTCGTCCTAGCTCCCGCCACGTTTAGTACTTGCATCACCAACTATCTCGGCTATGAAGTTTGCTATGTCACCGTTGCATTTCCGCCAATTCCCGTCAACCTTTGTCCAGGCAACGCCTGTTGGTTCAACCTCGAGAATGCAACCACCAATGCCGGCGACCCAGTCTATTGGTCTGTTGAGATGCTACCGACAGGTGGTTCCGTGGCTTTTCGAAACACCCCACCATTTTTTCCTCCTGCGGAAGCGTTCGCCCTTTATTTTTAGTCGTTTATTAAGGAAAACCCGGTGCTTCCGATGAAACCTTGCATTCGGCACCAGTGCCAGGGCCAGCGAGCGCACTGGCGAGCCAGCAACATAGCCCAGGGAGCGGTTAGCCGTATGAAATCTCTAGCCGCAAGTCTATTGTTCCTGTCGATATGCGCTTCCTCTATGGAGGGCCAAGTGCTTTACAGCAACGGCCCCGATACCGGTACCATCGGAGCTTGGCCAGTTAACTTCGGACAATCTGTTTCCAACTCATTCACGCTGGAAGCGGACTCCATAGTTACCGACGTAGTGTTGTCGATATGGGCGGCGGATGATCGCAATCCTCCGCAAACAGCGAAGTGGGAAATTACCACCGAACCCTTCGGCGGAGAGGTGCTGGCTAGCGGCGGGTCCATCTTAGGACTTATCACCTACACGGATGGCAGGCTGTACACCCGGTGGACCATGGAAATACAAAACATGAACGCCAGGCTTCCATGCGGAACCTATTATCTGCAAGTCTATGATGTTATTACCGCGTGGAGGACGTGGGCCTTCTGGGGAGAGAGTAACGGTATCGGGTGTACTTCTCCGGGATGCCCGTCCACTGCATATTTCGATCCGGCGCTGGCAAATGGGTACGGGCTGACGCGGCCCATAGGTTCAGAGGCATTCGAAATTATCGGTACTGCAGGGGTCCCGCCGAGTTGGTGAGCCGAGATCAATTCGACCGGCAATCCAACTATCCGCAGCGACTACCTTACCGCGAAGACCAGGAAGTAATCCATTTTATCGCCCTTCACCAGGTCATCGTGCTCGCCGATCAGGCGGTAGCCCGCCTCTCCGGCCTCGCGGAGAACCACGTCCTTATGCACTCCGTGGTCTGCTCCATTGCCCTCGCGGTCGATGATTCCGACGCGCGCGCCCGGTTTCAGAGATGTTCGCAAGTTGCGCAACAATGCAACTGGCTCCGCTACCTCGTGATAGGTCTTCAGCAAGAGTACGGAATCGATCTTACCCGGCGGGAGTTCTGCATTATCCGGCTGGCCAAGTACGGTTTTCACGTTGTGTATCTGTTCTTTCTCTAACCGGCGACTGATGTATTGCAACGCCTCCTGATTAATGTCCACGGCATAAACGGTTCCCGTGCGGGTCACGCGCCCGGCTGCCCGGACCGCGAACCATCCCGAGCCCGCTCCGATATCGGCTACAGTTTTTCCGGGTGCGATGGCGAGAACGTCCATCACTTGGTCAATATGGAGCCTTTCATCACGGCCAGCGGCGTCGAAGATGGAGAGGTCGCCGGTGTAGGGCGTGCTGGTCGGGCGGTGTTGCTCCGGTTGCGTCGCCGCATCTTGAGCAAACAAGATCGGCACAGGTGTGACAAGAAACGCCAGCAGCAGCGCGCACAAGCGTCCGAATGATAAGAAACGGCCAAGTCGCATGAAGACCCCGCAATCTTTACTTCAAGCCGCCTGACAATTCGGCTTTGAAAGGGCACAGCTCCCGCCGCGCCGCAAAGAACCACTCTAAGATTACCGAGGGGGCTCGGTTTGGGCCGCGCCAGTACTTGTGAAACGGCCTCTTGGTGACATCATGACATCAGGAGTCGCCCATGGAGTGCGGTTCCGCCCGCTTTTGTGCGGTACGCGGACCTTCTTTGTGATTTGTCATCCCGACCGGAGCGGAGGGGCCTGCGCTCGGCCTTCCGGCGATATCGTCCTCAAGTCGATCCAGCTAATTTCCGGACGCTGGCAGCAAGCCATACACGCTGAGCTGATTTGCCGTTCCGACAAATACTTTGCCGTTGGCGACGGTGGGCACGGTAAACTTCGCGGCTGGGCCAGGGTTGTCGCGCGCCAACCGTTGGCTAGAGTTGTACAGCTCATGCGCAAGGTTCCTGGCGTCATAGGCGTGCAAAACCGCCGGCCCTTGATGCGGATCATAGTAAGCGTCGGTATGCACCGCCCACACCAGACCGTTGTTGTTGCCGTTGGCCGAAATGCTTACAGTGCCGCGGGTCAAGTGATACACCGCCGCCGACTGCGACACGGGAGACGTCGACAGCGCGCCATTGCGAATCGCGAACGCCTTGATCGAGTCGTTGTAGGGACTGATTCCCGCTCCGAAGTAGACACGACCATTCCAATAGGCGGGAGTTCCCATCTGCTGCCGCAGCTGTCCCGAGAGCTCCTGCACGATCTGCGGATTGCCCCTGACGCCGGCGTTATACCCGCCAAAGTTGTCGCGATTGAGCAAATAGATATGACCATTTTTTCCGCTAGTGATCGCCAGGTGCGGATAAGGACCAGGCTGATCGGGCAGCAGGACGACGCCGGACGATCCCAGATCCAAGTCGTCCTGGGCCATTTTTGCTTGGCTGAACGGGGTGAAGAAGTCCGACAATGTCAGACCGTGAGGACCCGATCTCAGCTTCACGATGCTGTCGCTGAAATTGGCGCCGGGCTGGTCGCCATAGGCATCGAATGGGCCGTTCGCGACTGATAGATACAGGTTGCCGACGGCATCGGCACTGATGCCGCAGCCGCTCATCCAAATACCGCCCTGGTAACCATTGGGCGTGGAAACCCAGGCTCCGGCTTGCTTCATGGTGACTGCATCGTAAGCTATGACCCACCCGTGATAGAGACCGGAGTCGGCATTCGAGGCGAAAGCGACAAACACTTTGCCTTTGGAAAGCAGCAAAGCAGCGCGCTGTAATTGAAACCGCGAAGAGAAAGAGACCACGCCATCGTTGCCGTCCTGGGCGGTGCCGGGATAGGACGCCTGGATGATGCGCGGACCGCCAAACTTCTCTGCGCCTGAAGTCATATCCAGGGCGTGCAGCCGATGATAGAACGCGCCGTTCTCTTTCGTCGCGGCAACCACATAGAGGGTGTTGCTCGCAATATCGATGACCGGCGTACTAGTGATCCCAATCTCCGGCAGAATGTCACTCGCGTTCACATCGGTAGCCGACACCGTTGTAACCCCTGCCTCGGGATTCAAGAAGTTAACTCGCCACAGGGGCGCCGGAGTCGGCGAGTCGGCGTCGAACGCATAAACGCTGTCGTGTTGCGTTGCCACAATCACGACATTGTGGATCCCGTCGCCCGGCATTGCGACCTGCGGCAGGTACAGCGGCTGAGCGTAGACCGAGCCGTCGACCGGAAACGAGTACAGTCTGCCGAAATGCGCGGCGTTCACGTTGAAGGGCGTGAGAACGGTTTCGACGATGTTCTGGCCGGTGCGAGCGTCATCATTGTGATAGGTAGCGACCACGGCCAGTCCGGCAGCAGCCAACGATTCGGCAGTCACGCTTGGCGGACGCGGTGAGGGATCGGCCACCGCAAAGAAATCGCCGCCCGACTCAGGTGCGCCCACTCCTCCGCGGGACTGGCGCAGTTGCAGGACAAGCAGCACCACCGCCACGCCTACACCCACAGACAGCAACTGAGAGCGGTTACGCGACAGTGCCGCAACTTTTTCCCAATTGTGCAGCGTGAAGTAGACGAGAACGCCGAAGCCGAGGCACGTCACAGCTAGCGTTGCAAGCGATTCTGAAAATACTAAGATAATGTACTGAAACATGGGCAGGTTCAATGACTGCGACTGACGCTTACCGCCATAACCCCTCAGCCGGGAAAAAGTGGTGCCTACCCGGAACAGGGATTGCGTTGCAGGACAGCACAGTCATGGCGTTCAAGAACTATCCGATTCACGTACAGTGAGATGCTTGCGACATTCTGAATGATGCAGGCTGCGGACTCATTGGCGCCAGCATGAAAATGAGAATAATTTGTTAAGAAGTGTAGCGTGCTGAATGTGGAATTCTAGAGGGCGATTTCTCGATATCCACGTACCCTAGCGGCTCATCCCTGGCCCCTGTTCAATTCCTGGACGCATGAGATCCTGACCACATGTAGAATTGACAGATGGCCTTCCCTGGATCCGGCGGTGATGCAAACTCGCGCAAGGGACGAACTCCTCCGCCCGACGACACCCATCAAGAGGCTGCCTACCTGAAGATGCTGGGCGAAAAACAGCGGCCCGTACGTATCAAGCTGATGGACGGCGAAATCGTCTGCGGCTGGATCGAATACTACGACCGGCGTATGGTGCGGCTGACGCGCGAAGGCGCGCCCAACCTTTTCATCTTCAAGCACGAGATTGCTTACATCGCCGACGACACGGTGCGCAAGCCACGTGCCAAGGCCGCGCCCACTCCGCCCAATGGCAATCCGCCGGACGAAACGGAATGAGCGCCTACTTGCCAGAGGTAGAAGCGATTGCGCGCGAGGCCGGCGCATTGCTGATGGAACATTTTGCCCGGCGCGTAGTCATTGAGTACAAGGGCGACGTCGATCTGGTGACCGCGGCCGATCGTGCTTCGGAAAAACTGATTGTTGAGCGCTTGCGCTCACGTTGGCCCGAGCATGACCTAGTGGGCGAAGAAGGCGCGCGCAGCGATACCGGCGCCGACTATCGCTGGTACGTCGATCCGCTGGATGGCACGACGAACTTCGCGCATGGCTATCCCGTGTTCTGCGTCTCGATTGCGCTGGTGAGAAAAGACGAGCAACTTGAAGTTGGCGTTCTTTACGACCCGACGCGCGATGAGATGTTTGCCTCTGAGCGCGGACAGGGAGCGAGGTTGAACGGAAAACCAATTCACGTTTCCCAGACAGCGACTCTTTCGGAGTCGATTCTGGGGACAGGTTTCCCCAGCCACAAGCGTCACAAGAATCCCAATATCCACTGCTATCACCAGATCACGCTGCGCTCGCACGGCGTGCGGCGTGCAGGATCGGCGGCGCTCGATCTGGCCAATGTGGCCTGCGGCCGCTACGACGGTTTCTGGGAGTTCAATCTGAATCCCTGGGACACCGCAGCGGGCGCGCTGCTTGCGCAGGAAGCTGGCGGAACCGTCACCCGTTTCGACGGCTCGCCCTTCCGCCTCGACAGCCGCGAGGTCCTCGCCAGCAACGGCCTGATCCACCAGGAACTCTTGACCAACTTCGCTGAAATCTTCGCCGGCCGTGGCCTGGAGGAATTGCCCTCGCCGGTGGAGTACGCCAAGACGCGAGGATAAGCAAAGGTTAGGCTGGTCCTCGGAAATATTCGAACGCCCGTTCGCTCTCGTCACAGCCCCCTGTGACTGCGGTAAAATTACTCAGTGAACAATTCGCTGTTGAACCGCACCGTTGAAATGCGCGCTGACATGGTCCGTTTGCAGGGGCGGATCCTTTTCCTTACCGAAGATCCCGAGCTCATCAAGCTCCAGCTTGCGGGCGCGGACTTGCCCTGGGACACGGCGCATCCCGAGCGCAATCCCAAGCTGCGCGACGACATCTCCACCGACGAGATCACCCCGGCGCACATCTGCTTCTTCTTCGACGAAACTTTGGGTGAATTCCCCTACACCGGCTTGAAGTGCGGCAACGAGACGCCCATCAAGCGCGGCGACGTAAAGCGCGGCGGGTTCGTGTGCGCGGTCAGCGGCAAGCGCCGCGGCAAAGGCTCCAGCCGCGAGCAGTCGCCGTACGCCGAGATGTCGGCGGGCATCAAGCTGGTGATTGCGGAAAACATCGAGCGCATCTACAAGCAGAATTGTCAGAACCTCGGCGTGCTGACCTCGACCGACTTCGCCATGATCGACAAGATCCGCGGCGGAAAAGAAATTCCTCTGGTGGAGTTTACGACTGGCGAAGACGAGATCACGCGCCAGGTCATCGAGTACGGCGGATTGTTCCCCTTCAACGTCGCGCGCATGCAGGGCAAAGTCTTCCTGCCGCCGATCACGACAAAACCTCGTCCCATGACCATCGCCGAAAAGATCTTCGCGCGCCATATGGTGCACAGCGCCAACCAAGTCGGAGTCGAAGCGGTAAAGCCGGGCGATACCGGATTCGCGCGCACCGATCTGCGCTTCAGCCACGAATACGTGACGCCCATGGCGGCGATTTTCTACGAACATTTTCTCGGCAAGGAAGAACCCGTCACCGACGCCGGCACCATCATGTTCTTCCGCGACCATCTCACCTTCCTCGATGAAGTCATGTCGGAAGAGAAGCGCAAGATGGGGCTGCTCGATTTGGCGACACAGTTGAAACTTAAGCAGGAAGATTTCGCCAAGTCGCGGGGCATCAAGCTCCACGGCGAGTTGAAGGACCGCAAAGGTTCGGAAGGAATCTGCCACTCCATTGTCACCGAGAGCTACGCGCTCCCCGGCCAGGTCAATGTCGGCAGCGATTCGCACACCCCGCACGTGGGTGCGATGGGCTGTGTAGCTTTCGGCATCGGCACCACCGATGTCTTCAATGCCTGGTTCACCAAAGACGTGCGCGTGAAGGTGCCGGAATCGGTGAAGGTAATCATTCGCGGCAAGAAGCGCGAGAACGCCACCGCCAAAGACTTCATCCTGAAGCTGCTTTCATTGGAGTACATCCGCTCGGGCAAGGCGCTAGCCAAGGTGATTGAATACTCGGGCGAAGCCATCGAAGCGTTGGGCGTGGACGAGCGCGCCACCATGACCAACATGGCGGCCGAGATTGGCGGCTTCACCGGAATCGTTGCTCCCGATCAGAAGGTGGTCGAGTTCCTGATGGAACGGCGCGGCATGAGCGAGAATGAGGCGCAGACTCTGATCGAAGGCCTGTACAGCGATCCCGATGCCCATTACGGGCACGTGATCGAACTCGATGCGGCCGAGATTTATCCCATGCTGGCGACGCCGGGCGATCCGGGCAACGGCAAGTTTGTGCGCGAATTGCATACGCCCGTTCCGGTGGAGATCGCTTATGGAGGCACTTGTACGGCAGGTAAGAATGAAGACATGGACATGTATGCCCTCGTCCTCGGCGATGCTTTGAAACAGGGCCGGAAAGTTGCCGAGAGTTGCAAGTTCTATCTGCAGTTTGGCTCGCAGGAAACGCGTGAGTATTGTGTGCGCAAGGGCTATCTCGACATCTTCCACCGTGCCGGAGCGCAGGTGATTGAACCCAGTTGCGGTGCTTGCATCAATGCTGGGCCGGGCGTTTCCACCCGTCCTGACCAAGTAGTGATCAGCGCGCAGAACCGCAATTTCCCCGGACGCAGCGGTCCCGGTCAGATGTATCTTGCTAGTCCGCTGACCGTGGCGGCAAGCGCTGTAGCGGGCTACATTGTGGAGTATGAGCCTGCGGGCGAGCGCGAGCCGGCGAGCGTTGCGTAGTTCGTGGGCGTTCCTCGCTCAGCAAGTTGCCCAGCCCCACACTTGGAGCGTTTTTGGTAGTATCGACGTAACTACTCTAAGCGGAAATCCTCCATAAGAGAGACTTGAGGAGATATTGTTTTATGGCCTATGTGATCGCGGAACCTTGTATCGGCACGAAAGACACGGCTTGCGTCGATGCTTGTCCGGTGGACTGCATCCACCCCAAGAAGGACAGCGACAAGTTTGCCGCCGAAGAGATGATCTACATCGATCCGGTCGAGTGCATTGACTGTGGCGCCTGTGTACCCGTATGTCCGGTGTCGGCGATTTTCGCGCTCGACGACCTGCCGGAAAAGTGGAAAGAATATACCGAGCGCAACGCCAAATACTTCGGCCGATAGCCAACGCGCAGAATTGCAAAAGGGCACACCGCGCGGATGTGCCCTTTTTCTTCCCCTATCGCTTTCCTGCCTCAAGACATCTTCGCGAAGGCCCAGAACAGCGTTGCCGACAATACAATGGCCACGGGCAACGTCAGCACCCAAGCCATGATTAGGTTGCGCACGGTTGCCCACTGCAGTCCCGTTCCGTTGGCTGCCATGGTTCCCGCCACACCCGATGACAATACGTGCGTCGTGCTTACCGGCAAGCCGTACATGTCGGCGGCTCCGATGGTCAGCATGGCTGTAATTTCGGCGGCGGCGCCCTGTCCATAGGTCAGATGGTCCTTGCCGATTTTTTCGCCCACGGTGATGACAATCCGCTTCCAGCCGATCATGGTGCCAAGACCAAGCGCCAGAGCCACCGCAACCTTCACCCAAGTCGGAATGAACTTGGTGGCGTGGTCGATGTGCTTCTTGTAGGTGGCCAGTACCGTCGCGTCGGCTGCCGAAACTTCGGCGTGGCCGGACTTCTGCATGATGCGCAGTGCCTCGCTCACCAGGTACATGTCATTGCGGAAGTTGCGGACCTGGTCTTGCGGAATGTAGCGCAGCTCCTTGTAGTTCACAACTTCAGTGCTGATGCCGTTGATGAGGCTGCGCAGCGCCAGCACTGTGTTGGACGTCATTTCTTTGGTGCGCACATACGCCGTAACATCGTCGCGCGGATCGCCGACCACAGCGCCGGGCGTTACATACTTGTCAAGTACGTTGGCGGCCTGCTGCGAGATGGCGACAAACTCCGCCGATTGCTGCGGTGTGATGGCATGATTCAAGGCGTAAGCCGTAGGAACGGTGCCGATAAGAATGAGCATGATGAGTCCCATGCCCTTCTGTCCGTCGTTGGAGCCGTGCGCGAAACTTACACCGGTGCAGGTGAGAATAAGCAGGGCGCGAATCCACGGCGGCGGCGGAGCATCGCCTTCGGGCGCTTTGTAGAGGCGCGGGTCGCGGATGAAGAATTTGGAGAGGCTGAGTATCGAGGCCGCCAGAACGAAGCCCACGATGGGCGAGAACAGCAGCGACTTGCCCACGTTGAGGGCCTGCGCCCAATCCACGCCGCTGGTCGCCGTTCTGGCTTGCATCAACTGGTTGGCAATGCCCACCCCGATGATCGAACCAATCAAGGTGTGCGAACTGGAATTCGGTATCCCGAAGTACCAGGTGCCGAGGTTCCAGATGATTGCCGCCGTTAGCAGGGCGAACACCATGGCAAAGCCGGCGCCGCTGCCGACTTGCAGGATCAGCTCAACCGGCAGCAACGAGATGATGCCGAAAGCCACTGCTCCGGTCGACAGCACCACGCCGATGAAGTTCCACATCCCCGACCACGCCACCGCGATGTGCGGGTCGAGCGAATGGGTGTAAATCACCGTCGCGACCGCGTTGGCCGTATCGTGAAAGCCGTTGACGAACTCGAAGCCAAGTGCGACCAGCAGCGCGATTCCCAAAAGTACGAAAGGGAAGATCGACGACGAATGTACCGCCGAGAGGTCGGAAATCAGATGATAGGCCGCATACACGAACCCAATGGCTAAGGCCCCGAGAAAGATCGCAGACCCGATCTTTCCGGGAGACTTGGAAAGCTTCGCGTGCACCGCGCTGGGCGGTGCTACTGGTGGTTCGACAGGAAACGGCGAGGCAGTCGCCATGCTTGGTCCTCTTCCTACAGGATGTCTTGTTCTGAATGCGAGAAAATTCTCGTCGCCGAAAGTTACTATGCGGACATGCGCTGAATCATTAACAGACGATGAATGGAAGGTGAATTCCTGTTAACTAATGTGCATGGTTGCAGATGAAAGAGATTTGGGCAGATCTTGAGCGCTCATTCTTGGCCACGAATCGACTAGGGCCGGATCACTTTAACCCAAACATCGAGATGGTCCCCGAAGATCCGCGCCATCTGACATTGTAGGACTTTTTGGGGCCCAGGCCCTGCGTGGCCACTTTTAGGCCTTCCCCGATTTTAACCTTCGTGTAACATAGTGGGACTATTCGCAGTTGGGGTTTGTGTCGCTCGTATGGTTCGCCGTTCCCTGGATGATCCGTCCCTGGTGTTGAATCGAGAAGCCTCTTGGCTGGCGTTCAATCGCCGTGTGCTCGAGGAGGCCGAGAACCCGCGCAATCCCCTCCTGGAGCGGGTGAAGTTTCTTGCTATCACGGCGCGCAATCTCGATGAGTTCTTCGAGATCCGCATCGGTGGCCTGATCCAGCGCATTGAAGACGGCCAAACCGACATCGGTCCCGACGGCCGCACTCCGCAGCAAGAAGCCCAGCTGGTAGCCCAACTCACGCACGAATTTATGCGCGACCAGTATCGCTGCTGGAATCTTTCTCTGCGGCCGGAACTCGCGCGCGAAGGCATCCGCGTGGTGGGAATGAGGGACCTCACGCCGGAGCAGCGCGCGTTTGTCTCCGACTATTGCGAGCGGGAGCTGGATCCGCTGCTCACGCCCGTCACCGTCGATCCCTCGCACCCGTTTCCGCGGGTCATCAACAAGGCGCTGTGCCAGGCGCTGCTGTTGCGCCGCCGTCGCCGCGCGTCGTCCACCTATATGGGAGTGGTGACTGTCCCGCGTGTTTTGCCGCGACTCATCAAACTGCCGCCGCGCAACGGAACCGAGGATTACATCTTCCTAGCCGACCTAGTGGCATCCCACACTGTGGACATGTATCGCGGCTACGAGATCATCTCCGAAGCTGCGTTCCGCGTCACCCGCAACAGCAACCTTTACCTGCAAGAGGAGGAGTCGCGCAACCTGCTCGAATCCGTGCGCATCGAGTTGCACAACCGGCGCAAGGGCGACGCCGTGCGGCTGGAGATCGAAGCCGACGCCAATCCCGAGATGGTCGAGCGTTTGCGCGGCTACTTCGAAATGGAGAGCTGGCAGATTTACCGCACCGATGGTCCCGTCAACTTGTCGCGACTCTTTCATTTCTACGACGAGACGGAGCGGCCGGACCTGAAGTTCAAGCCGTTTGTGGCGCGCGACCTGCAATTGAATCGCAAGTCACAAGACATTTTCGAGGAGATTCGGCACCGCGACATCCTGCTGCATCATCCCTACGATTCCTACAATTCGGTAGTCGGATTTATCCGCACCGCCGCCGAAGATCCCAACGTACTGTCGATCAAGCAGACGCTTTACCGCACCAGCGAGAACTCGCCCATCGTGCAGGCCCTGATCGAAGCCGCCGCCAAGAAAGAAGTCACGGTTGTCGTCGAGGTGAAGGCGCGCTTCGATGAAGCTAGCAATATTCGCTGGGCGCGTTCGCTGGAAGATGCCGGAGTGCAAGTCTTCCACGGATTGGTCGGCCTGAAGACGCACTGCAAACTGGCCCTGATGGTGCGCAAAGATCCTGACAACCAGACGCGCCTCTACGCGCATCTGGGAACGGGGAACTACAACTCGATCACCGCGACCTATTACACCGACTTGAGCCTGCTGACCGCCGATCCGGAAATGACCTCGGCCGTCCACGGCGTATTTAACTTCCTCACCGCCTATGCCGAGCGCCCCAGCTATAGTCCGCTGCTGGTTGCGCCCATCGATCTGGCTGAGCGTAGCATCAATCTGATCGCCCGGGAAGCGGATCATGCGCGGCATGGACGTCCGGCGCGAATCATCGTCAAGATGAATTCGTTGCTGGACCGCAACATCGTGCGCGAGCTCTATCGCGCCTCGCAGGCGGGAGTGCAGATTGACCTGATGGTGCGCGGCATTTGCGGATTGCGGCCGGGCGTGCGCGGCGTCAGCGACCACATCAAGGTACGCAGCATTGTCGGACGCTTTCTCGAGCACAGCCGGATTTTCTACTTCGCCAACGGCGGCGAAGAAGAAATTTATGTTGGTAGCGCTGACTGGATGCCGCGCAACCTGCTGGAACGCGTGGAGACGCTGTTTCCCATTAAAGATCCAATGTTGAAGCACCGCATTCGCTTCGAGATCCTGGAGGCTTATCTGGCCGATAATACGCGAGCTCGCATACTGCAGTCCGACGGCACGTATGTTTCCGCCGACGCTTTACGCTCGCGATCGCCCACGCGTATAGTCCACTTCAATGCTCAGGAATTCCTCAGCGCTCTTTCCGAGGGAAAAGTCACTCCTGATGCCATTCCGGCGCTGCCGGTACCGCGTCGTCGTGCGATTCGCCGCCCGGTTAAGGCAAAATAAGAGTCATCATGGACATCTACTTCCTACGCCATGCCAATGCCGGTGAGGCCAAGTTTTCTTCCACCAAGGACGCCAAACGTCCCATCGACAAGCTGGGAATCGAGCAGTCCCACGATGTGGGACGTGCGCTGGCGGCCCTCGACACCGCGGTTGACGTGATCCTTTCCAGCCCTTTGCGGCGCGCCACGCAAACTGCTGCCGTGGTGGCCAACGAAATCGGATATGAAGACAAGGTAATAGCGGACGCCGCCCTGCTGCCTGGGGCAAGTTTTCAGCAGTTTAGAGAATTGCTGGTCCGCCACAGCCGCAAGGAAGCGATCATGGTGGTCGGCCACAATCCCAGCATGACGGAGTTCTTGAACAGGATCTTATTCGCCGAAGGCCGGCACAATGCCGTCGAAATGAAAAAGGGAAGCGTGGCGAGGGTCGAAAAAGTTGGCCGTAGGACCGCTGTCTTGAAGTGGTGCATGCCGCCCAAAGCGGTGCGCTTGATTCAACAAGCTTCGGCCAGCAGTTCGCGGCCGAAGACCGTCTCGAAATAATTCTTTTCCTGCTGCACCGCCCACAGCTCCAGTTCAATTCCTTCGGGTGGGTGCGGTTTGAGGCGCAAGCGCACTCGTCCGTCCTGATGCACCCGGACCTTCAACTCGCCTACCGCGGCGCGGCGACCCTGGTCGAGCGCTCGAGCCAGGCGCAGCAAAGCCACGGCCTTGGCCACGTGAATCTGCTCGATGCCCGGCAGCGCCCTCATCACCTGGTCGCTGGGTGAGGGAAGAGATTTGCCAACGTAGCGCGCCGTCGCGGCGATGATGCGGCGCTGCAGCGGCGTGTAGCCGAAGATTTCCGAGTGGGAAATCACGTAGTAGGTATGGCGGCGCCGGCCAGAGCGATTGATGTACGCTCCCACCTCGTGCAGCATGGCGGCAGCTTCCAGCCAATCCTCATACTCTGGCGGCAGCCGATGGACCGATCGCAGGCGGCGGAACAATTGCAGCGTCAAATCGCGAATGCGCTGCGCAAATTGCAAATCCGCGCCATAGTGTTTAGCTGCCGCCAGCAGTGCGTCATGCCGCTCTGACTCCACGCGCTCGCGCATGACAGTGCTGGCGTTGTAGTCGGCCATCATCTGGGCCAGCAGACCGTCGCGCAAACCGAGTGGCAGATAGCGGAAGCTACGCAACTTGCAGAGCTGCATCAACTCCGCGAAGACCATGGCCCCAGCGATGATGATCTCGGCGCGGCGCGGGCCAATTCCAGGCATCGCGCGTCTTTGCGCCAGGTTTCGCTTGCTCAGGGATTCCAGCTGCGAAGCGACTGCGGCCCTGGGCACGGTCTGCGGCTTGCTCTCGTCATAGCCGCGCAACTTGGCGAGTCCCGAGAGGGCCGCGGGTGTTCCCGAGGTCGCGATCGTGATCTGCAGCTTGGCGTCGATGATTCGCTTCCGGATGCGCGACACTTCACGCTGAATGACACCGCGCATTTGTTCCAACTCCGTGCGCCACGGCGGGTCGTGATGCAGGAAGGTCTGGGTGAGCCGCACCGCGCCTATGGGCAGGCTGACCATGTCTGCGATGTGTCCGGAGATGGAAAGCGTCAACTCACAGCTCCCACCGCCCAGATCGACCAGCAGGGCGCGCCGCTTGGCAATGCGCGCGGCAGACAGCACGCCCAAGTGGATTAGACGGCCTTCTTCCAGGCCGGAGATGACTTCCACTTTCCATCCCGTCGCGGTGCGCACCCAATCGAGGAAAGCCCGGCTGTTGCGCGCATCGCGCAGGGCGCTGGTCGCAACCACGCGTACGCGGTCGGTGCCGTGGGTGAGCGCGGCACGATGGAAGCGGCGCAACACACGCAGGGTGTGTGCCATCGCCTGCGGATCGAGCGCTCCATTGGCGAAAACGCTTTCGCCCAGACGTGTCACTTCGCGATCTTCGTGAAGGGTTTCGAGGCGGCCGTGAACGACGTTGGCGATTTTCAGCCGGACCGAGTTCGAACCGATGTCAACCGCGGCGAATGTTGGCATGCAAGGTTAGACAGAAAAAGTATCAGTTACGGAAGCGTCATTTACAAGGGGTAGGCTCTCTTTTGCCGCCTCTGGCAAATTCAACGTACATTTACTCGGCGTTCACGGATTTGTGACCACACTGTGGTTGGGAGAGCCGAACCGCACCGGGATGCGCCCTCAGTTCGACGGAATTTGAACTGCTATATTCGGAGGATGCTGGCGGCATCGAGAGCGGGGTTCACGGCTACACCTGAGGTGAACGCCGACGGTCTTTTCGAACGTCACGCTTCCCTCTGGCTGTGGTCAATCGTCGCTCTGGGGGCGGTTTTGCGGCTGGTCGCCCTGGGTCACAAGAGCTTCTGGATCGACGAGATCGCCAGTGTTGTCATAGCACAGAAACCCGGCGCCACATTCTGGCATTTTCTCTGGCACGACGAGGGCAACATGGCGCTGTACTACGTGTTGCTGCGGCCCTGGTTGCACTTGGGAAATGGCGAAGCCATGGTTCGTCTGCTTTCGGTACTCCCCGGCGTGGCCACCATTCCTCTGATATATCTCCTGGGCAAGCGTTTGTTCGGATGGCGCACCGGGATGCTGGCCGCGGCATTATTCGCACTCAATCCCTGCGCTATCGCTGCCTCGCAGGAAGCCCGCGCCTACAGCTTTCTGGTGTTGGCGGTGGTTATCTCCACCTATCGTTTCGTGCGCCTGGTCGAAGATCCCTGCTACCGCTTCGCCATCGCTTATGGAATTGTTGCCGGCTTGACTTGCTACTTTCATTATTTCGGAGTGCTGGTTCCGGTCGCGCATGCCGTCTCGCTGATGGCCATGCCGCGCGCCAGAAAGCCGTGGAAGCAGTACGGGGTTGCGGGCGTACTTTTCGTGCTTTTCGCCATCCCCGTTCTCTGGCTGATTCACGCGCAAGACATCGGCCACCTCTCTTGGGTGCAGCCGCCTTCGCTGCTCGAGTTCTATCACCTCGGAGTGTTTCTCGCGGCTAGCGGCGGAAAGGCCGTTGGCGCGGTACTGCTGGCGTTTGACCTGGTGCTGATAGGTTTTTTCTTGGCGAGGTTGAAAGCCGCATGGCAGGAGCGCGACAATGATCTGCAGCGCTGGCGTTACGCGCTAGTCGCAAGCTCGTTCTTTTCTCCCATCGTCATCGTGCTGGCAGTTTCGATGGTGAGGCCGGCGTTCTATCACCGTTTTCTCATCATCTGCCTGCCGCCGTTTGTCATGATGACCGCGGTGGGCGCTCTCCAGATCCGTCGTCGCCTGATGTGGATTTCTGCCATCGCCGGTGTTTGTATCTTGTCGCTCGTCAGCACCGTTATTCTGTACACGCGAGTGACGGAAGAGTGGCGCGGGGCGGTCAGCTACATGATTGCTGTAGCTCATCCCGAAGACCGCGTGCTGTACTACCAATCGCTGGGCGCCTTTGCCGCCGAGAATTATTGGAATTGGTTGCCCGGCGGAAGCGCGCCGCGTCCGAGGGAAGTAATTGTGAATCCTCCAAGTACGGATTGGCAGCAGCAGATCGGCCAGGCTCCGCGCGTGTGGCTGGTACTTTATCGCGCCAAAGTTGACGATGCGCAGGCGCGCTCGGTCGAGCAGGAGCTGATGAAAGTGTACGACGCAGGTGTCGAGAAGGTTTTTCGCGGCGTGACTGTGATTGAGTACAAGGCCAGACGATGATGGGCCTGATACTAGAGCATGTCATGCTCGAATCGAAGCTAGACAGTGGAATAGTCGCCCAGAATTGGCCTGAAACTAGCCGCGCAGCGGCGGCACGAGCTATGACACGGACCCCGTAGAGACGACCCTGACTCTCACACAAACTCAGACGTCCTGTTCTACTTACCGCGGCTTTCGCAGCGTGAACAGAACGAAGGTGTACTCCAGCCCGAATTGTTCCCAGCGAATGGGCTTCTCTTCGCATTCCAGATCAACGTCGCCGGTCAGTTCGAATCCCACCGACTTAGCCAGTGCAAGTGCAGCCTCGATCTCAGGCTTGGAGAAGATCTTGATCGGCGTCCCATGGGCGAACTGCCCGCGGGTGTCGATGGGCGTGGGGTAATAGTCGGTCGAGCTGATCAAAACTCCGTTCGGTTTCAGCAGCCGATACATCTCACGGAAATAATTGTTTAGCGGTACGCCGTGTTCAATTACGCTGAGACAAGTGATCGCATCAAAGAAGCTATCGGCGAATGGAGTTTGCGTCAGGTCTCCAGGAATATAGCGGATGGGGCCGCGGCGCGTGGGATCGGTAAAGCTGAGATTGATGCCGTAGAGTTCGCGATATCCGTAGAGAAACAGCGCCGGCAAAACATTGCTGTAGATTTCAGCTCCGGCGTCGAGGATACGCGCCGAACGATTCGTGTTCGCGAGAATGGTCGACACCGCCGCCAGGTGGTCCCAGTTTTTCTCATCGCCACGATGCAGGGGAACATGAAGCCTCTTGCCGTTCTGAGTCGCAGCGTCGCGTTCGGCGCGGCTCTTCAATGTTCCATTTGCGATGTGCGGCCCGGGAGCCTCCGACAACTGGCTCGCTCCGAATTTCGCTTTCAAGATCAGTCGATAGACCGCGTCGGGCCGCAGCAGCAGTCCCTTGGCGCGGCGAAAGAACCGCCTCGACGCTGGGACCTGGGGCACTGAGACTTCTGGTGAGGATGTCGTTGGAGTCACCAAACAAGGAAGATATCCGTCGCGAGCACAATCGTGCAACCCACGGAGTTGCGAAATCCCGAAGCTCGATTCATCGCGTCAGTTTCTTCCACCGAAGTTGAAGTATTCTTGTGAGTGGCGCTCCTTAGGGCCACGCGAACGCGGTTGCGGAACCCGCAGATCGTTTGAGCATCCAAGAGCTAATGGCCGAGGAATCGCAACCTTCTGAACACGAACCCTTGCACTCCGTTCTGGCGGAAGAAAAACAGGAGTTCGCCCGGCCGGCCTCGCGCGAATCCAGGTTGGCGCTGGCGGTGCGTGCCCTTCGCCATCGCAACTTCCAGCTGTTCTTTGCCGGCCAACTCATCTCGCTGATCGGCACCTGGATGCAGACCGTTGCGCAGTCATGGCTGGTCTATCGCATGACTGGTTCCGCGCTTCTGTTGGGCGCGGTAGGCTTCGCCAGCCAAATCCCCGTTTTCATTATGGCTCCCATCGGCGGAATTGTCGCCGATCGTCTCAATCGCCAGCGCGTGGTCATCGGCACGCAGATTTCTTCGATGATATTGGCAGCGATTCTTGCCGCGCTCACGCTCTCGCATCGAGTGCAGGTGTGGCAGATCATGGTGCTCGCTTCCGGGCTCGGCGTGGTGAATGCGTTCGACATCCCCGCCCGCCAGGCGTTTCTGATCGACATGGTCGGGCGCGAAGACCTGATGAATGCCATAGCACTGAACTCTTCCATGTTCAACGGCGCCCGCATCATCGGTCCGGCGATTGCCGGCATACTGGTCGCGTCCATTGGTGAAGGTTGGTGCTTCTTCGCCAATGCGGTCAGCTACATTGCGGTCATCGTGGGATTGCTGCTGATGCGCATCGTGCGTCCGGCAAAGCTGGCGACCCAGGGCTCGCCGCTAGAGAACATCATTGAAGGCTTTGCCTATGCCCGCAACACCGGCCCGATCCGCGCCATCCTGCTGCTGCTTGGCCTGGTCAGTTTTGTCGGGATGCCCTACGCCGTGTTGATGCCAGTCTTCGCGGACCAGATCCTGCACGGCGGAGCCAGAGGGCTGGGCATTCTGATGGGTGCCACCGGCGCGGGAGCATTGCTGGGAGCGGCCAGCCTGGCGGCGCGGGTTGGCGTGAAGGGACTGGGTAAGCTGATCGCGTTGTGCGCCGGAGGTTTCGGCATCAGCCTAGTTTTGTTTTCATTCTCCAAGATTTTCTGGCTCTCGACCGTGCTTCTGCTGCCCGTCGGATTCTTCGTGATGGTGCAAATGGCTTCTTCCAATACGCTCATTCAATCCATGGTTCCAGACCGCCTCCGCGGTAGAGTACTGGCCGTATATTCCATGATGTTCATGGGCATGGCTCCGTTTGGAGCCTTGAGTGCCGGAGCGCTGGCCCACCATTTGGGCGCGCCGTGGACGGTAGCTCTCGGCGGAGTGGCATGCGTCGGCGGAGCAATTCTATTCGGAATGAATATCCCTAACATTCGCGGGGAGGCGCGCGAGCTGGTGCTGGCCCAAGGCATGACGGGCGGCGCCCCTGCCGAAGAGATGACCAGCCGGGGTTTGTCGTAGCCAGTCGTCGGGTCGAATGCGAAACTTCTCCCATCGCGCTGTGTTTCCCATCATGAGCGCGCGGATTCGCTGCTCGGGTCCGTGAAGACAGTTTTCGAAGCTGTAGCATTTCAAGTTGTACTGCGTAATCTTGGGACGGGGTTTCGACGAGGGAACTCACGCAGTCAGGCGTCGCTGATCCTCTCGGATCGGGCCGCCTTCCTTTTGGGGTGAAATAGTTGTTTCTACTGATTCGTTCCCGGTGGCTTGTGGGCTGTGCCGTTGGCCACGCCCAGGCGACGTAGACGGTCACGCGCCTGCGACGCTTCGATCGAACGCGGGTAACGCGCGATCAGGCTGTTCAACTCGCGAACGCCAGCTTCGCGTTGTCCCAATTCCAACAGAGCATAACCCTTCTTGAGCTGTGCGGCTGTAGCTTTGTTGCCGCCGGGATATTGCTCCAGCACCTTGTCGTAATCTTTAACTGCGGCTTCGAAGTTGCCTTGCCGATACTCGATGTCGGCCAAGTAGAACTGCGCGTTCGCCGCTAGATCGGTGTTCGAGTAATACTTGATGTAGTCACCGAACTCCTGCGACGACAGGTCATACTTGCCCGAGTTGTAGTCGCGAAGAGCGTTGTTGTAGAGCACGTCGGCCGGCGGTGCCGCGTTACCCACGTCGGTTGCCGGTGCTCCAGTTGCCGGCGGTGCGCCACCGGGTGCAGGCGTCATGCCGGGCTGTCCTGCCGCCAGATTCTGTCCGCCTCCCTGCATGTCATCAAGCTGCTTGCTCACCTTGGCCAGTCGCGACTTCAGCTCGTCCACCGAGTCGTGCAGCGCCTGAATCTGGCTGGAAACCTGATCGAGCTTGCCGCTGTTGTCCGAGGTGAGACCTTGCATCTTGTTCTGCAGGTCGGTGACCGTCGCATTCATTTTGTTGATGCTGTCGGCGCTCTGCTCGATAAGGTTCTTCATCACTCCCATGTTCATGTCGTTGGCCTGTTGCATGCGCGCAACCTGGTCCTGCAGGGCCTGAACCTGGGTCTGCAGTTGGACCATCTCCTTGCTCACCGCAAAGGCAGGAACTGCTGCCGCGAGCACCATCGTCACGATTGCCAGACAAACCACATCATTGCGAAGTCGCATAGTTCCTATCCCGTAGGAAGATTCCATGTTGGTCAGAGCGCTTCTACTAAAGATGTAATACATTTTGACGCCTTGAAAACCCGCTTTGCTTTGGATAACCCACTTTGCTTTGAAGGGGCACGCCTTCAGGCGTGCCGTACAGAGTTTCCTGAAACTCGGCTTTAGCCGCCGAGGGATTTCGTTGTCCACCCATCAAGAGCCACATGCCCTCGCAACAAACCGAATTACTGCAGGGGCTAAAGCCCAAACTCCTCATACACTTTACGGCACAGCTAAAGCTGTGCCCTTTCAAAGGCGACGCCAGCTCTGCAAACTACGCCAAACTCTGCAATCGCTAGAAGAGACTATCGTACGCCGCGAATGTCACCCGCGACTGAGCAAGAACAGGGCGGCTGATCATCGCAGCGATCTCGCCGCCCATATCTTCCCGGCCGGCACGTTTATCGTTGATACACGAAATGCGCCCGGCGATTCTGCGCCCAGCACGCTTCCGTGCTCTCGGTGCAGAACGGTTTTTCTTTGCCATAGCTGATGGTGCGGATACGATCGCCGGAAATGCCGAGCGACACTAGCGCCTGCTTGGTCGAGTTGGCGCGATTGTCGCCCAGCGCCAGGTTGTACTCGGTGGAACCGCGCTCGTCGCAGTGGCCCTCGACGGTGAACTTCATATTGGGATGCTGCTTCAGGAAGCGCGCGTCCGCCGCCAGCACCTGCTGATATTGCTGGGTGACATCGTAGCTGTCGTAATCGAAGAAAACGTCTTTCATGTTTTGGGCGAACATCTGCGCCTGCGTCTCATCGGAGGTCACCGCTGGCGGCGGAGCCGGAGCCGGCATGACCGTCACTCGGGCCGTGGCTTCCTGCGTGCCGGAATCGTTCTTCGCCAGCAGGTGATAGGTTGTCGACTCCGTCGGCGTGACCGTGCTCGAACCGCTGGGATCGACCTTGCCCAGTTGATCGATGGTGACACTGGTGGCGTAGTCGGTCTTCCAGATCAACGTGGTCGCTTGCCCAGCGTTAAGGGCGTTGGGATTGGCCGTCAATGAGGCAGTAGGCGCCGGCGCGGACGGCGGTGGCGGCGGCGGTGGCGGCGCTGCCTTCTTCTTGCCGCAGGCGCTGACAGCCAGAACGACGGCGAGTGCGACGACAACCTTGAACCATTGACTCCTGGTAAGCTTCAACTGTTCCTCCATTCTTGCGAGAGCACTCGCCGCAGTTCATGGCAGGGCCGAAGTGTGCTCCTTCTGTCGCCCTCAGGATTGCGGAACCATCCAGACTACTTGAAACTCCAATTCGGCTGCGAATTTTCTCCCGCGGTGGTTAATTGCCTCGTCTCACTGCCATCGGCCAGCATGCTCCATATCTGTACTTTCCCCGTGCGGTTCGACTGAAACACGATGTGCCGGCCGTCCGGCGACCACGATGGAAAATCGTTGCGCCCACCGTCGTGGGTCAGCTGGACCCATTGTTTGCTGGCGATATCCATCACGTAGATATCGCTGGCGCCGGGCGCTCCTGGACCATAATGCCGCACCCAGGCGAAAGCGAGAAATTGTCCATTTGGCGACCACGAAGGCGACACGGCGTATCCCTGATCGGTGGCGCGCCCAACGTTCGTACCGTCGGACGCCATGGTGTAGATCTGCGGCAGGCCGGTGCGGCCGCTGACCCAGGCAATCTGCGCGTTAGTCTTTGGGTTCCAGGTTGGCGAAACGTCTGGGCCTTTGTTCTCCGTAAGGCGATGGGCGTTGCCGCCCGACGAGCTAACCGTGTAGATCTCGGTATTGCCGCTGCGCGAGGAGGAGAACGCGATGTTCTGTCCGTCGGACGACCACGCCGGCGAGTAGTTGTCGCCGCCGAAGCGGGTGAAGTTCACCAGCCTGCCGAGTTCCAGCGAGTACATCAGAATCTGCCAGCCGTCTTTGGTTACGCCCGAGAACGCCACGCGCGAACCGTCGGGCGATACGTGCGGCGACAATGCGATGTCGCCGAGATGCGTGAGTTGTTTCTGGTTGGCGCCGTCATAATCCATCTGCCAGATTTCTTTCGTGCCGCTACGGCTGCTGACGAAGTAGAGCTTGGTCTCGGCGATGCCGTGGATGCCGCCGCCCAGGCGGAAGATGATCTCGTCGGCGAAGCGGTGGGCAACCAGCCGCGCGTTCTCGTCGGTCGCAGCCTCGCGATACTGTTTGCCCAGCACCTGCGGCGATTGCGGATTCTTGGTGTCGTATAGCCATCCCTGGACATTAAGAGACCCAGCTTGGACACCAAGGTTGCCAAAGGCCAGCATATTGGCGCTGGGCGGAGGGCTGCCCCAGTCGGACAAGTGCACTTCTTGGGGCGCACCCGGGACCGACAGCGGATAAAAGCTTCGCGAAACCATGTCGAAGATTCCCGCCGACTGCAGGTCATTCGACAGGGTTGTGTTGAAGGTCATCGCCAGGTTTTGTGTGCCACTGTCGGTAGTGACCTGCTTGAAGTCAGGCGCGGCCAGGCGAATTTTCTCGACCCCGAGTCCGGTGCCGGTGCGAATCCAATCCTGGGCGAACGCACCCGTGATCGCGAAGAGGAGGAACAACGTCAACTGGATTGCCATGTATCGTTTCATGCTTCTCAGCTTCCCCAAGTGCGGTCTACCGCCGGTAATCGAACCAAAACTCTACTGCGACGTAACGCCCAGCGTACTCCGGCGGCAGCGGACCGAACGTGTCAATTCTCTGCAAAGCCCTCAACGCCGATTGATCCAGCGACGGAATGCCGCTCGACTGCTCGACGCGAAGGTTCTCCGGTTGGCCCGCCCGCGCGATCTCAAAATAAATGTAAACCCGGCGTGCCGTGTCAATATTGGGATCGATTTCATACTTCAGCCAATTCTCGGAAACCTTGCGCCGGACCCCATCAACGTACCAGCCGAAGCGGCTGCCGAAATCTCCCGTGCCCCCAGTGAAGCTTAAGCCGCCCTTGGTGCTTCCTGACGTAAACGAACCGTACGGCCCGCTGACCGGACCGCCCTCGCCGAAGGGAATCTTGTTGTCTTCGGCTTTCGCGATTTCCTTGGGCGGCGGCTTCTTCTGCGTCGTGTCGTGCGGCCCCTTGCGCTTAGTGTCGCGTTCAGGAATCGGGATCGCCTTCGGTTCCTCCTTCGGAGTTTCCTTCGGCTTCGACTGTGCCAGTCCCTTCGATTGGTTGGCCAGCACGTTCTGCGCCTGCGTCGGCGGAGTCGGCAGGGGAATGCTGCTGACCAGGGTCGCGCTCATCGCTCCGCCGCCTCCTGAAGTACCGCCCCAACTCTCGCCGCGTCCGCTCGGAATCAGATATCCGAACAGTGCCAGCGCGAACAGTGCACCGTGCAGCGCCACCGAGCCGATCAAGGGCCCGCGAACATTGCCCTCGGTCGGAAAGATGTCAATGTCGGCTGCCATTCTTCTCCAGCGGTTGGGTCACGATGCTCACGTTGGTAATGCCGGCCTGCTTCACCGCGTCCATCACGGTCGCAAACGCGCCGAAAGGAACATTCTCGTCGGCGCGGACGAAGATCGACTGGCCTTCGGGATCGCGAATCTTCTCATGCAGCCGCGCGCCGATCTGGTTGATGTTGATGGGATCGTTGTTCAGAAAGACGCGCTGCTCGCGGTCGATGGTAATCACCAGCCGCTCTTCGGTGATCTCCTTGACGGTCTTGGTGTGCGGGATGGCGACCTCGATCCCCGACTGCAATACCGGCGCGGTCACCATAAAGATGATCAGCAGCACCAGCACCACGTCGACCAGCGGGGTGACGTTGATGTCGGAGAGCGAGCTCTGGGTGCGTCCCTGTGGATTGGTGAACGCCATTACCGCCGCTCCACGCTCTCAGGAACACGCGCGGCTCCCGCCTGGGCGCGTTCGACTTCGTTGACCAGCTCGAGGCCGAAGTCGTCCATGCGGGCACCGAACTCGCGAATGTGCTGAGTAAACATGTTGTAGGCGATGACAGCTGGGATAGCGGCAAACAGTCCAGCCGCAGTGGTGATTAGCGCTTCCGAGACGCCCGGCGCAACCGCGCGCAATGTAGCTGCGCCAGCCGTGCCCAAGCCGTGAAACGCGTCGATGATGCCCCAGACGGTGCCGAACAGTCCTATGAACGGCGTGACTGCTCCCGTCGTGGCCAGCCAAGGCAGGCGGCTCTCCAGTCGCGTCAGTTCTTCAGAGGAAGCAATCTGCGTCGCGCGCTGCAGCGCCGCCATGCGAATGGGATGCGACGCCTGCTTGCGCAACTCGTCATAGGCACCCTCGAAGACGGCGACCAGCGGGCTGGGCTTGAACTGCTCGGCCACGGCGGCGACGTCTTGCAGACGCTCGGACTTGCGGAACGCTCGCATGAAGCGGTTGCTCTGCACCCGGGCACGCCGAAACAGTCCCCACTTGGAGAAGATGATGGCCCACGAGGCGACGCTGAACACCAGAAGGATAACGAGGACAGTTTTGGCGACGAGACCGCTGGTTTCAATCAGACCTGAGATTTCACCGCCGATGGCCGAAGCGAGCACGCAATAGCACACATTCATGAGACAGAACAGGCTCAACTTTCATTAGTTCGCATTATAAGCATTTGACGGGTCAGAAGCAGATTTACGGCGTGGGGTTCCCGCAGAGTAACGAAGGAGCTGTCAGCCGTCAGCCGTCAGCTATCAGCTATCAGCTTGGGTTGACCGCACTAGAGGGCAGGTATGGCCTTTAAGCAGCTTCGGCTCGCTCTCTAACAGGTATCGATTTTGCGGAGCCAGTGACATCAACCGGTAGCAAGGTTACAGTTGTGATGTAATCTCAAGCTGACGGCTGATAGCTGACGGCTGACAGCTGCCCCTGGAATCCCCGTGCTGCTGGAACTGCGAGTCGAAAACTACGCGGTCATTGACAACGTTGCCGTGGAGTTCGCGCCCGGCCTGAACCTGCTGACCGGCGAAACCGGCGCCGGGAAATCCATCCTCATCGATGCGCTCGCATTGTTGCTCGGCGACAAAGCTTCGAGCGACGCGGTTCGCCACGGCACCGAGAAAGCGACAGTCTCGGCAGTCTTCGACGCCGACTCTCCTACGATCGCGGCGATCCTGGAAGCTAACGGGATTGACGCCGAAGAGGGTCAGATCATCTTACGACGCGAGATTGCGGCCAGTGGCAAGGGCCGTGTCTTCATCAACAATCAGCCGGCGACGGTCGGCGTCCTCAAACAACTCGCGGCGCACCTGGCAGTGATTCATGCGCAGAACGCGGCGGTGCTGGCCTTCGATGCGGGATCGCGGCTAGCTCTGCTCGATAGCTTCGCCGCTGCCGACGATGCGACTGTATCGAAGGCTTTTGACGAGTGGAACCAGGTACGGCATCGCATTGCCGACCTGGAGCGCGACGAGCACGACCGTCTGCGCCTGCTCGATCTCTGGAATTATCAGCGCAAGGAAATTACCGGCGCGAACTTGCAGCCGGAAGAAGACGCGAAGCTGGAAGGCGAGAAGCGAGTGCTAGCCAACGCGGAGCGAGTTCGCACGGCCGCCATGTCGGCCTACGATGCGCTGTACGAGAGCAACACCTCGGCGGCGGGTTCGATTCGCGCCGCGACTCGCCAAATCGAAGAGTTGTCGCGCTTCGACGAGCAGTTTCGCGATGCCGTGCCCGAGCTGGAGTCGGCGCGCATCACCATCGAGGACATCGGTGCGAGGCTGCGTGACTACGCCGAAGGCATCGACGCTTCTCCCGAGCGCCTCGCCGAAGTGGAAGACCGGCTGGCGGCGCTCGACCGGCTGAAGCGCAAGTATGGCCCGAAGTTGGAAGATGTAACTGCGCTCGGCGAGGAACTAGAGCGCAAGCTGAACGAGATGGAGAACAAGGACGAGGTCCTGGGCAAGCTGCGCGCCGAGTTGGCGACTGCTGCCGAACAGTACTTAGCAGCCGCGCGGGGGCTGTCGAGGCAACGTTATGAAGCCGCGCGCCAGCTGGAGAAGCTGGTGGAGAGCGAAGTCAACGAGCTGGCGATGAAAGCGCGATTCAAAGTTGAGGTTGGCGGCGCGGACGAGGAAGGGAACTGGACCGCCCGCGGCTTTGACCAGGTGCAGTATCTGATCTCGGCCAATCCCGGAGAGCCGCTGGGCCCAGTGGATGAGATTGCCTCCGGTGGTGAACTCTCGCGGGTGATGCTGGCGCTGAAGACCAGCGTCGAAACCGGACAAACAAAACGAAGTGGGCGTAACGGTGCAGGTGCCCTAGTTTCCTCGCTGGGTGCCTCACCCTCCTTGCCCGCCTCTGGCAAAAAGGCGGGCTCGCGCAACGGCGGTCGCAGTAGCATATCTCAGCGAACCCTGGTCTTCGATGAAATCGACAGCGGCATTGGCGGACGCGCGGCCGAGGCGGTCGGCAAGAAGTTGAAGCAGCTCTCGCGGACCAAGCAGGTGCTCTGTATCACCCACCTGCCGCAGATCGCATCGTTCGCTGACCAACATTACCTGATCGAGAAGCGGGAATCAGCCGGGAGGACGAAGACTTCAGTGCGGCCGCTCGACGCCGACGAGCGTACTCGCGAGATTGCCCGCATGATGAGCGGGGCGAAGCTGACGGAAACGTCGCTGAAACACGCGGAGCAGATGCTGAAGGAGAATCGGTAGTCAGTAGTCAGTAGTCAGTGGTCAGTCCGATGAATGACAGTATTGCCCCTGCCTTGTGTCAGGGCACGTCTTCAGACGTGNNTCGGCACGACTGAAGGTCGTGCCCTGACACAAACCGGAATTAGTACCAGATGAGATGACTTGATGGCTCCCAGGCCTTATCGTATCGCCCCTTCTTTTCCCGCG
The DNA here is from genome assembly GCA_003165795.1 of Acidobacteriaceae bacterium. Classification (GTDB taxonomy): domain Bacteria; phylum Acidobacteriota; class Terriglobia; order Terriglobales; family Acidobacteriaceae; genus Bog-257. The sequence goes on along the minus strand of PMWW01000062.1, from coordinate 8,581 downwards.
ATGCGGCGCAACAGGCCGATCTGTCCGTTGTGATAGCTCTCGTGATAGTGCAGACGGCTGAACGCTTCAACCAGCGAGCCGGTCAGCGGCGGGCGGTTGTATGGCTCCGGTACGGCGCGGGCGAGAGCTTCGTCAGACATGGCGGCGAGAGCGGGAATCAATTGCTGCTGCGAGTCCGACAAGAGGCCCCGTAGGGTCGCCAGATCGAGGAGCCCGTCGATCATGCCGGATGAGCTTCCGCGCTTGTAGGGTTCGGCCTGCGCCGCGGTGAGGACGGGCGTTCCACCAGTCAGCGTCAGCAGGAAGCCCCGCGCGCTGACAACGTGTCCCAACACCCAGTTCAGGCAGTTGCCGGAGGGTGGCAGCACCACACTTTCGGTGTGGCTCAGTCCGTCGAGATTGCGGTTGATGGCTCCGAAGCTGAATTCGTACATCTTCACCAGATCGCCAGCATTCATGAGTGCGCTCGCTTTCGAAAAAGTGGGATTCGCAGCGATTGTACAAGGCGGGTTTTGCTATGTCTCTGGAATTGGTAGGGGAAAAACGCGGTCGTTAGTTCATGCCACGAATTGCATGGTGCGGACATCTAGCTTCAACTAGGCACGCATTCGTGTTGAGGGGAGAAGAACAGCAGGTCCCTCCGCTGCGCTTCGCTCCGGTCGGGATGACACCACGAAGAAGCGGAGCGGAGATGTCAGGATCAAGAGTTGGAGATCGTATGTTTCCGGCCTGATTTGGCGTTGCCGTTAGCTGCCGGATTTGCGCCCCAGGCTGCGGAATTGCGCTATTTGGGCCGGTTACGTTGGTGGTTACCCCGCTGCTACAATAGAGTAATCGTGGGGAAACTCGGGTTCCCATTCCTATACTGAGTACAGGACGGCATGAGTCAAACTGACGCGAAAACCTTACTTTTGTTGAAGCCACGGGGCTTTTGCGCCGGAGTCGTGCGCGCCATCGATATTGTCCGCATCGCTCTTGAAACCTTCGGCGCGCCCATCTACGTGCGCAAAGAGATCGTTCACAACCGCTACGTCGTGGATGAACTTACCGCTAAGGGTGCCATTTTTGTTGACAGCGTGCAGGAAGTTCCGGCCGGCGAGCGGGTCATCTACAGCGCCCACGGGGTTGCTCCCGAAGTGAGGGATGCCAGCAAGCTGCGCCAGTTGCGCGTGATCGACGCCACCTGTCCTCTGGTGACCAAGGTCCACGTCGAGGCCGTCAAGTTTGCTCGCGAAGGTTATTCGCTAATCCTCATTGGACATCGCGATCACGACGAAGTCATCGGTACGCTGGGCGAGGCTCCTCTGGTCACGCAGGTAGTGGATTCACCGGAAGAGGTGGATGATCTGCACGTTGCCGATCCTGATCGAGTCGCCTATTTGACCCAGACGACCTTGAGCCTGGATGAGACCACCCATGTGATCGAGGCTCTGCGCAAGCGTTTTCCCAACATCCAAGGCCCGCACGCGCAGGATATTTGCTATGCGACCGAGAACCGGCAGACAGCGGTGAAAGACGTCGCTGCCGATTGCGACTTGCTGCTGGTGGTGGGCTCCGACAACAGCTCCAACTCAAACCGACTGGTCGAGGTCGCGCGCAACTTGGGAACGAACTCGCATCTCATCGAGAACTATCTCTCTATCAAGCCGGAATGGCTGCAGAACGTCAGCACTGTAGGTCTTACCGCAGGAGCTTCGGCGCCTGAGATTCTGGTGCAAGAGGCGGTAACTTTCCTGGAGGAACAGGGTTTCACCAACATGCGGGAGATTGAAGTGATGCCCGAGCATGTGCGCTTTGGCTTGCCGCCCGAGATCGTAGAGGCGATTGGCGCTGCCCCTGCTTTGCCTTAGGAGTCTCGGCGCACGCCGATTTTGCGCGCGATGGGGTATAGGTTGCGGAGTAAGAGAAGCAATGGCAGATCCTTCGAATCCGGCCGAAGTGCGTTTCGGCAAGATTGACGACATCAAGAGTCGGGTAGCTGCGGCCATCGACGCTTCGCGGCGCTATCTGTTCAGCATCCAGGACCGCGAAGATGGCTACTGGTGCGGTGAACTGGGCGCCGATACCACCCTGGTTTCCGACTACATCCTGTTGCATCGGCTGCTGGGCACCGAAGACGCGGCGCGTACCCAGAAGTGTGCCGCGGAAATTCTGAATCGGCAGAATCCGGATGGTGGATGGCCGATTTACAACGACGGGCCGTCGAACATCAGCGCGTCGGTGAAGGCCTATTTCGCGCTCAAGATGGCGGGCTACCGTCCCGAGCATCCGCAGCTGCAGAAGGCGCGCGAGCGGATTTTAGCCCTCGGCGGCGTGACTGAAGTCAACACCTTCACCAAGATTTATCTCTGCTTCCTCGGTCAGTACGATTACGACGCGGTGCCGGCGATTCCGCCGGAGATCACGCTGTTTCCCAAGTGGTTCTGGTTCAATATCTACGAAATTTCGTCGTGGTCGCGCGCCATCCTAGTGCCGCTTTCCATTGCCTACGCCAAGAAGCCGTTCAAGAAGATTCCGGACGAGGAGGGTATTGACGAGCTCTTCGTCGGCGGCCGCACGAAGAGCCGCTTGCGACTGCGTTGGGCGAAGAAGCTAGTTAGCTGGCGGAACTTTTTCCTGCTGCTCGATCGCTTGATTCACTTTTTCGAGCGGGTCCACGTGCGTCCATTACGTTCGCGCGCGCTCAAAGTTGCCGAGAAATGGATGCTGGAGCGACTGGAGATGAGCGATGGGCTGGGCGCAATTTATCCCGGCATCATGAATTCCATCATCGCGCTGCGCTGCCTGGGCTATTCGCTGGACGATCCGCAGGTGATTCGCGCCATGGACGAGTTCGAGAAGCTCGGTATCGAGGAAGAAACAACCTTCCGGATGCAGCCCTGCATGTCGCCGGTGTGGGACACCGCCTACGCGGTCTTCGCGCTGGCGGAAAGCGGTGTGCCCGCCCATGATCCGCGTCTGGTGCAGCCGTGCGAGTGGATGCTGAAAAAGCAAGTAACGCGCAAAGGCGACTGGTGCGTGAAGAACTCCAAGGCCGCGCCAGCGGGCTGGTACTTCGAGTTCAACAACGAGTTTTATCCTGACGTGGACGACAGCGCGCAGGTGCTGCTGGCGCTGAGCCGGGTCAAGACCAGCAACGAGAGCTATCACGACCGGTCGGTGCGGCGCGCGCTCGACTGGATCCTGTCGATGCAGTGCAAGAACGGCGGCTGGGCCTCGTTCGATAAAGACAACGATCGCATGGTGTTCCAGCAGATTCCCTTTGCCGATCACAATGCCATGCTCGACCCGCCGACGGTTGACATTACGGGGCGCGTGCTGGAATGCCTCGCGACCTATGGCTACTCGCTGAAGGATGAGCCAGTGCGGCGCGCGGTTGAGTTCATCAGGAGCGAGCAGGAGCCTGATGGTTCGTGGTTCGGACGCTGGGGTGCGAACTATATCTACGGAACCATGCTGGTGCTGCGCGGGCTGGAAGCGGTGGGCGTGGACTACCACGAGCCCTGGGTGCTACAAGCGGTCGAGTGGCTGCGCATGATGCAGAATCCCGATGGCGGCTGGGGCGAGACGTGCGGTTCCTATGACGACGCCAACGCTAAGGGGGTCGGGCCAAGCACGGCTTCGCAGACCGCGTGGGCGGTGATGGGATTGCTGGCGGCCAATGACACGCGCAACGATTCGCTGCAGCACGGCATCGCGTATCTGCTCAAGAATCAAAGGCGCGAGGGATCGTGGGACGAATCGTTGTACACGGGAACCGGTTTTCCGCGCGTTTTCTATCTGATGTATTACATGTACCGGCAGTATTTCCCACTGCTGGCGTTGACGACCTATGCCAAGGCTACGGCGGCGTCGGAAGAAGAGCGGATGCGCATCGTTCGCCGAAGGCAGTAGCCCGCTGCCGGTAGTCAGATAAGCAACTCGATATGCTCGTAGAATAGTGACACGCTTACTGACGGGGGGCTGCGCCGATGACGATCACAGTTGAGATCAAACCTGAAGTCGAGGCCGAACTGGCCGCTCAAGCCGCTGCCCGCGGGATGGATGTGCAGGCTTACGCTGCTCTGCTGCTCGAGCAAGTGGCGCAGCCGACGGAAAAAGCGACGCCAAAGAAGAGCCTTGTGGATTTCCTGCGAGAGTCGCCGCTGGTTGGTCTGGAACTAAGTTTGGAGCGGGACAAGGATACGGGCCGAGACATCGAGCTATGAGTGGTTACCTGCTCGATACGACTTGCATTTCCGAACTAGTCCGCATCGAGCCCGACGTATGTGTTCTTACGTGGATGCGCGCGGCGAATGAGAAGCTACTCCATCTTAGGGTTCTCACGTTAGGGGAAATTCGCAAAGGCACGACGCTGTTATCCGCCAGCCGGCGACGCATTCAGCTGGAGCGATGGCTCGAGGTCGAACTGCCTGCCCAATTCGCGGACCGACTGTTGCCAATCAATGCCGAGATTGCAGAGATATGGGGCACGATGGCCGGCGAGGCGCAACTTCAGGGCATCGCGGTGGGTATCATCGACGGCTTCCTTGCGGCCACAGCAAAACACCATGAGCTCACGATTGTTACCCGAAATGTGCGGGATTTCAGAAGGTGGGGGCTCTCAGTCCTCAATCCCTGGAATCCGGCCGGAGCGTAGTCGCTAACCGATGAAGTGTTTCGTCACAGGCGCCACCGGATTTCTGGGAAGTCATGTTGCGCGGCAGTTGCTCGCTAGAGGCGGCGACCTTCGGCTGCTGATTCGAAGCACCAGCCGGCTTGACAACATCGCTGACATCGCGGCAGAGCGAGTGGTGGGCGAGCTTCGCGATCTCGACTCGCTGAAGAAGGGCATGGCGGGATGCGAGTTTGTCTTCCACGTTGCCGCCGACTATCGGCTGTGGTCACTAAATAGCCAGGAACTCTACGACTCCAACGTGGAGGGAACCAGGAACATCCTGCAGGCAGCGAGAGATTCAGGGGTGCGCCGGGTTATTTATACCAGCAGCGTTGCCACCATGGGTTTCGGCAACAACGGCCGCCTGACGGATGAAAAGTCTCCGGTGACGCTCTCGAACATGATCGGGGACTACAAGCGCAGCAAGTTCCTGGCCGAGCAATTGGTCATCGAAGCGGGGCGCAGCGGTCGGAACGTGGTAATGGTGAATCCGACGACGCCGGTCGGCGAGCGCGACATCAAGCCGACGCCCAGCGGACAAATCGTGGTGGATTTCTTGCGGCGCAAGTTTCCAGTCTATATCGACACTGGCTTGAATCTGGTGGATGTTGTCGATTGCGCCGAGGGCCACCTGCTGGCCATGGAGAAAGCGCAGCCCGGCGAGCGCTACATTCTCGGGGGCGAGAACCTGACGCTGAAGCAGATCCTTGACAAGCTGGGAGCGATTACGGGTTTGCCTTCACCGCAGGTGAAGCTGCCGTATGCTGTCGCACTGGCCGCCGGTGTGGTCGGTAGTGTCGTGGTCGGCAAGATGCTCAAGCGCGAACCGCGCGCGACGATCGAGGCAGTACGGATCGCGCGCAAGAAGATGTTCGTCACCAGCGCTAAGGCAGAGCGCGATTTGGGATGGAATCCGCGGCCGATCGATGGCGCTTTGCAGCGCGCGGTGGAATGGTTCAAGGCCAACGGCTATGCCTCGTAAGGCGATCGCGATTGTGGCGGCGATGCCGGTGGAACTGGCGCCGCTGCTGGGAAAGATGCAATCGCAACAAGTGGACGGCGTTGACCTGTTCGAGTTGCCCAAAGCGATGGTTGCGATTGGCGGCATCGGAGAAAAGCACGCGCGCCGTGCCGCAGAAGTGGTGATCGAGCACGCGCAACCCTGGCTGCTGGTTTCCGCGGGCCTGGCCGGTGCGATCTCCCCTAAGCTTAAAGTGGGCGACGTTGGCCGGATCCGCGAAGTGGTGGATGTCTCTACCGGAGAGCGCTACTCGACGCGAGGCGGTGAGTGGGTGCTGGCTACCTCCCAGGACGTGAGCGATGCGGCCGAGAAGCAAAGCCTGCTGACCAAGTACGGAGCGGACGTGGTGGATATGGAAGGCGCGGCGGAAGCACAGGTGGCAAAGGAGCGAGGGTTGGAGTTTGCGGCGGTGAAGGCGATCTCGGACGATGCAGCGTTTGTGATGCCGCCGCTGAACCGGTTCATCGATGGCAACGGCAGGTTCGATACGCGGCGCTTCCTGTTTTATATAGCGCTTCACCCCAAGTGGTGGACGACACTGGGGAAAATCAGGAAGAACAGTCAGATCGCTGCGACGAACCTCTGCCGGGCGCTGGAACATCTAATGGGAGGCAGTAGCCAGTGGTCAACTGGCTACTGATTACTGACATGTCGGTCGCGACACAACTCGGCGGCACCGTCAGGCAGCAAGCCATCCCTTCGACCATGCGGGCGGCGGTTTACCGTGGCGTCAACGATGTCCGGCTGGAGACGGTCCCGGTGCCGCAAATTGGTCCGGGGGAGATCCTGATTCGCGTTCACACCTGTGGCATTTGCGGCACGGACTTGAAGAAGATTGCCACCGGTTCGCACTCCACGCCCCGCATCTTTGGGCATGAGACTGCCGGTGTTGTGGCTGCGATCGGCGACCATGTTGCCGACTATCGGGTGGGTGATCGAGTGATGGTGTTCCACCACATCCCGTGTGGCGATTGCTATTACTGCCGCCACCAAGTTTTTGCCCAGTGCCCGACCTACAAAAAGGTTGGCGCGACAGCCGGTTATGAGGCCAGCGGCGGCGGTTTTGCGGAGTATGTCCGGGTGATGGACTGGATCGTTCGCAAAGGGGTCATCCGCCTTCCGGACGATGTCTCGTTCGAACAGGCATCGTTCATCGAGCCGGTGAACACTTGCATGAAAGGTATTCAAACGCTGGGACTTAACCAAGGTGAAACCGTCCTGGTGATGGGCCAGGGACCAATAGGCATCATTCTCGGCACTCTGGCGGCCCGCAGGGGCGCGCGGGTAATAACTTCCGACTTGCTTCCGCAGAGGCATACAATAGGTAAGGCGTTCGGCCTACACGAAAACATCGATGCCTCCACCTCCGATACCGTGCAGACCGTCAAAGAGCTGACGGAGGGCCGGGGGGCAGATGCAGTCATTTTGGCAGTAGCGGGTAATAGCTTGATCCGCCCGGCGATGGATGCAACGCGCCCAGGCGGACGGGTTCTGCTGTTTGCGCAAACCCAGCATGGGGAGGCCGTGATCGACCCTGCCGCGGTTTGCGTGGATGAAAAGAGTCTTTTGGGTTCTTATAGCGCTTCGGTGGATTTGCAGGAGGAGTCAGCCCGACTTGTGCTCAGCCGTGAGGTGGACCTGGAGCGGCTGATCAGTCATCGTTTTCCTCTGGCCGGGTCGATTGAGGCGTTGCATCTGGCTGCCCACCCTAATCCGGACTCGATGAAAGTGGTGATTCAGCCAGGCAGCGAATGGAAGGACCAGTAGAGTGAACGGACAAATGACAGCGGCGGTCCTCTATGGCAAAGAGGACGTCAAAATCGAACAGGTACCAATCCCCAAGCTGGATGAAGGGGAAGTGTTAGTTAAGGTGCAGGTGGCCCTGACCTGCGGCACCGACTTGAAGGTCTATCAGCGTGGCTACCACGCGCGCATGATCGTGCCTCCGGCGCTGTTTGGCCATGAATTGGCGGGTGTCGTCGAAGAGGTCGGGCCCAACGTCAGGGGATTCAAGAAGGGGATGCGCGTGGTGGCGCTGAACTCGGCGCCCTGCGGCACCTGTTTCTACTGCTCCAAGCACCAGGAAAATCTGTGCGACGACCTGCTCTTCAACAACGGCGCTTATGCCGAGTACATTCGTATTCCCCGGCGCATCGTTGAGACCAACATGCTGGCCATTCCGAAGCACGTGAGCTTCGAGGAGGCGGCCATGGTCGAGCCCCTGGCCTGCGTGTTGCGCGGATTACACGAAACCAAGATGGAGATTGGCGACTCGGTAGCCGTCATTGGCGCCGGCCCTATCGGGCTGATGTTCGTGCAGGTGGCGAAGCTGACCGGTTGCAACGTGATTTCGGTGGTAAAGCGGGACTCGCAGGTGGCGGCGGCTCGCCGCGTGGGCGCTAATCATGCGGTGCAAATTACGGCGGTCGATGATCCCGTGAAGGCGGTGCGGAAGCTCACGACCGACGGGCGCGGTTGCGACGTCGTCATCGAGGCAGTTGGCCGTCCGCAGGCTTGGGAGTGGACGATTGACATGGTCCGCAAAGGCGGGACGGTGAACTTCTTTGGTGGCTGCGCCAGCGGGACCACGGTCGCATTGGATACCCAGCGCCTGCACTATAACGAGTTGACGCTGAAAGCCACCTTCCATCACACGCCGGAAACGGTCCGTAAGGCGTTCTCGCTGATCGCCGAGAGGAAAATCAGGAGCACCGACTACATCACCGGAGAAGCGCCCTTGTCGCGGCTGCAACAGGTTTTACGGCACATGCTGAACCGCAACGGCGACATCAAGACGGCGATTATTCCGGGGCTGTAATCAGTTGTCAGTCGGGACCTAACCAAAGAGTTGGCGGATTTGAAGGGGCGCACCTTTAGGTGCGCCGCCCATGCTCTTAAAGAAA
>PMWW01000122.1 GCA_003165795.1 Acidobacteriaceae bacterium | reverse complement strand
TACTTAAGTTAGAAATGTTCTAGCTTACAAACAGCAATCAGAAAACGCTCGCAATCTTTCCAAAGGAAACAATTAAACAATCCACGACGTTGTTCGAGAAGCAACTGCTTCCCTGGGCGACGCACCGTGGCCTCATCCCCCTGCGCGATCTCACCGCGTCTGAGTTGGTCAATTTCCGCGCGACCATTAGACCGCCCACAGCTAAATCGCGTGCTGGAAGCTGAAGAGGAACGACTCGGAAGCGGGGCCGACAGTGCCGCGTTCCATGCAAGCGTGCTGCAACTATTAGAAGATCACAAGAACGAAGTGGCAGTGCCTGTCTCGGCAGCAACTGAGCGGGCCATCATCGCGATTCTCCGCGCTTTAGTGGGTCTCGCGTCTATTTGATTGGCCGCGAACCCGTGATGAGAATGTCCACGAGCCTCCTGGCGCTTTGCTGCCAGTCAGGACCGGAGGCCACGTGGGAGACACCGATCAGCGCCCGAAGTAGATCGAATGGCTCTAAATCTCTACGAATGTCGTGGCTCTTGATTGCGCGCTTCACCAACGAATCAATCGCTCCCTGGATCTGACCGCGTGAACCTTCATACAGCTTCGAGGGGCCACCGACGAGCGAGTTCAGTGCAGGGGCGATGATCTGCTTCGCTGCGATGTAATCCACGAACAAGAGCATCCAGGCCCGCAACGCTTCAACCGGAGGCATGGCGTCGGAGAATTTCCGTTCTGCTGCCGCTAGCTTTTCTACTTCAGTCCGATAGACCGCTTCGATAAGTGCGTCTCGCGTAGGAAAGTGGCGATACAGAGTTCCCGCTCCAACCCCGGCCTCTTTGGCGATGTCGTCGAGGCTGGCGTTCGCGCCGGACCGAGTAAACGCCTCCTTCGCCACCTCCAGAATGCGCCCGCGGTTGCGCTGCGCGTCGGTGCGCGGTTTTCGCGGGACCATTTTCTGATTCTTGGTCGGCATACAAAAAAAGTTGCAACCGGAGATAGTCTCCGGTTATCTTATCTACTGATTCGGAGACACTCTCCGTTTTAGTCGGAACGCGGCGTCCTGTCAATAGCGGCTCCCGTCCTTCCGGCTTTGAGAGGTGAGGAATATGAATCTACTCGCTCCTTACAAACCGTCAAAGACTTCCAACTCTGGTTGCGCCGACCTCATGACGATGGCGGAGCGAGAGTTGTCAGCATTCTTCAATTCCGTCACCGAGTTGTTCGGGTTAGAACAGGCGGAGCTCTCAGCAGAAGACTGGCTGCAGGAGTTGAGCGAGATCGACGGTCTGCCCACTTCTGCCCGCCAGTGGAGATTGATCACTGCGAAGGCTTCGACTCGGCTCGCAAGTCGAGTGAGCGCTTCGTCCCTATCCAGTGAACCACAGATTGCTTAGGAGGAAAGAATATGCGTGTTTTTGTTACCGGTGCTACCGGCTTCATTGGTACGGCAGTCGTCGGAGAACTGATCGACGCTGGTCATCAGGTGCTCGGTCTTGCGCGATCAGATGCGGGCGCCCAGTCGCTGATCGCCGCTGGTGCCCGGGTGCATCTAGGCGATCTTGAAGACCTGGAGAGCCTGCGGAGAAGCGTCGCCGCCTCGGATGGCGTGATACACACAGCTTTTGTCCATGATTTCGCGAGATTCAAGGAAGTCTGCGAGATAGACAGGCGCGCCATTGAGGCCGTCGGTGCCGCGCTCGCCGGCTCTGATCGCCCCTTGATCGTCACCTCCGGGACCGGGGTCGCCGTCACGCCGGGCCGCCTCACGACCGAGGAAGATGCGCCCAACTCCCCGATTCCTCGCGTCGCTTCGGAAGAGGCAGCAGCTTCAGCGGCAGCGAAGGGCGTGCGCGTTTTGGTGATGCGGCTTCCGCAGGTCCACGACCCAGTCAAGCAAGGCCTCATCACCTACCTGATCGGGATGGCCCGCGAAAAGGGTGTCTCGGCGTACGTCGGCGACGGGCTCAACCGCTGGCCCGCAGTGCACGTACTCGATGCCGCACGTCTCTACAGGCTGGCGCTCGAGAAGGGGGCTGAAAAAGGGGCTGGGGGAGCCCGCTATCACGCGGTCACAGAAGAGGGCGTGCCGCTTCGAGAGATCGCGGAAGCAATTGGCCGGGGCTTGAAGGTGCCGGTGGTGTCGATTTCCCCTGAGCAGGCAGGCGCGCACTTTGGCTGGCTCGGGCTCTTCGTGGGTCACGACGTTCCGGCCTCCAGCGCGCTGACGCAGGAACGGCTGGGATGGCGACCGACTGGGCCTGGGCTGATTGCCGACCTGAACGCCATGAAATATTTCGAACACTCCGAGGACACCGCGGGTTTGCGCGGTTAACGCGGGAGCGATCGTGAACAGTTATTGAGAAGTATCAGTACAAGGGGGTAGAAAAATGACGAACATACTTGAGGCAACTTCTTTTGGGGCAACTTCGACCACGGACGACGTTTTGTCTGGCGTGAATCTGCAGGGCAAACGGATCTTCGTAACGGGTGTTTCGGCCGGCCTGGGCGTGGAAACGGCGCGGTCCCTGGCCGTCCACGGCGCTCAGGTTGTAGGCGCGGCACGGGATTTGAACAAGGCCAAGGCTGCAACCGAACAAGTGCGCAAGGACGCTGCGGCCGATGGCGGAAGCTTCGAATTGGTTGAACTCGACCTTGCCAAACTGAAGAGCGTGCGTGCCTGTGCCGACGGGCTATTGGCAAAGCGAGAAGCGTTCGACGTGGTCATTGCCAATGCAGGAGTGATGGCCACACCGTTCGGCCACACTGCGGACGGCTTTGAAACGCAGCTCGGAACAAATCACCTGGGCCACTTTGTTCTGGTCAACCGGATTGCGGCGCTCATTCGGTCTGGCGGGCGGCTGATCAATCTGTCTTCTTTGGGTCACCGCTATTCTAATGTCGACCTCGAAGATCCCAACTTTGACCGGACGCCGTATGAGCCCTTCGCTGCCTATGGAAGATCCAAAACGGCGAATATCCTCTTCGCCGTTGCCTTCGACAGACGCCACCGGGACCGCGGCGTACGTGCCGCCGCTGTGCATCCAGGAGTAATACACACCGAACTGGCTCGCCACGTGGACGCCAGCCAAATAGAAAAGATCATCGAACAGAGGAATCAGCAACTCGCGGCGGAGGGCAAGGCGCCGTTCCGCTGGAAGACCATCCCTCAAGGAGCCGCAACTTCGGTATGGGCCGGTGTCGTTGCTCCCGCCGAAGAAATCGGCGGCCGATATTGCGAGGATTGCCATGTTGCCAATCTCGTGCCGGACAACGTGCCCATCGACGCCATGAGTGAAGGAGTACTTGGATATGCGCTCGATGAAAACAACGCCGAGGCGCTCTGGAAGAAAAGTGAAGAGCTGGTGGGAGAGTCTTTCTAGCTTTCCTGGTTACAAATAATGAACAGTTCCAGGAGGAACGGAATGATCGAACAGACTGATCTGGCCGGCAGCTTCACGCTGCCTGGCACATCGATGACGGTGAACCGCATGGGCTATGGTGCGATGCAACTCGCCGGCCGAGATGGCAACAAGTTGGTATGGGGGCCTCCCCGCGATGTCGATACAGCGATCGCTGTTCTGCGAGAGGCCATCGCGAGTGGCGTAAACCACATCGATACAGCCGATTTTTATGGTCCTCATGTCACGAACCAGACTATACGAAAGGCGCTGTCCCCGTATCCCGACGATCTAGCGATCGTCACCAAAGTCAGCGTCCGACGCGGTGAGGATGGATCATGGATTCCGGCTTTCTCACGCGAAGAGCTGACGGCAGCGATTCACGACAACCTCCGCAATTTGGGACTGGATGTGCTTGATGTGGTCAACCTGCGCAGTATGTTTAGCATTCACGAACCCGCCGAGGGGTCGATCGAGGCGCCGCTCACAGTTCTGGCCGAACTCCAGCAAAAGGGTTTGGTGCGTCATATCGGGCTTAGCAACGTCACACCCGCGCAAATCGCGGAAGCCCGACGGATCGCCCCGATCATCAGCGTACAGAACCACTACAATCTCGCGCATCGAACCGATGATGCACTCATAGCCGATCTGGCTCGTGACGGCATCGCCTACGTGCCATTCTTTCCACTCGGCGGGTTCACTCCGCTCCAGTCGGCTACCTTGTCCGACGTCGCCGCGCGCCTCGGTGCCACGCCCATGCAGGTTGCTCTTGCTTGGCTTCTCCAGCGGTCGCCCAACATGCTGGTGATCCCCGGAACATCTTCGATCGAGCATCTTCGCCAGAATCTTCAGTCTTCGATGCTTCAAATTCCCTCTGAAGCGATTGCCGATCTCGACGCCATCGGCGGAAATGCCTGGACTGGGAGGCACGCATCGTAAGGGCCAGTCTGCGATATTTCCAGAGAGTTGAAAGGTTGGGCAGTTCTGGTATGCCACAGTAGTAGGCGTCGAACTCGTACTTCTTGTCCACAGCCTCCTTGGTCTGCACCTTCTTCTCCAAGAACGCATCCGTTTCTGCTTCTCCTCCCCCTGGCGGTGGGGACGCTCCTGAGACTGAAAGGCAGCCGCTCCGTTCTCGAAGAACTCCTTCTGCCAGCCGTAGAACACCGTCGGACGCAGGCCAAGTTCCTCACACAGGTCCGAGACGAAAACCTTGTCCAAACGGTGCCGCCTCAGAAAGGCCACCTTCTCTTCTACGCTGTAATGCCTTCTTTCCTGTTTCATACGTTCGCTCTGCTATCTTAACGGACGATCCCTCTCTCCATTTCCAGCTTAGGCAGGAAATAAGACAAGTCGTAGGAAGTCACGGTTGCGCACCCGGAACCGCAAATACGATCCCGGTGGAATCGCTTTTCTTTGCGGTCTGAGCCGGCTCAGCCGGCAAATGGGCGACGCCAAGCAGTTGCATCGCTGAGAGAACTGCCGGCACGTAGTTACGGGTTTCTTGAGGAAGCAGCCGTAGCCTGCTTATTTGAATGAAGTCTGTTGTTCCAGCCCGGTTGACGGCTCTTTGGAGTGCCTTTTCGCCAGCGTTGTACGCCGCAAGGGCAAGAGGCCAGGAACCAAACTGCTGATAGAGATCGCGCAAGTAGCGTGCCGCCGCGTGGGTGGACCTCTCAACATCCAATCTCTCGTCCCTTGAGGGAGTGACGGCCAATCCGTATCGGCGAGCGGTGTCGGGCATCAACTGCCAAAGTCCGAGTGCACCCTTGGGCGACACCGCGGTCGTTCTGCCTCCACTTTCTACCATGGCAACGGAGACCATCTCCTGCGGGATGCCTTCGTCCTCCAGGATGGGAGTTATCTGCGAGCGCAGCTGGTCCAGCCGTCCAAACCACGCGGCGATCCCGGGCGACAGCTTGGGACGATATTTGTGATCGAAGTCGCGGACCAGCGCTTCAGCAGAGCGAGTTCGGACACTTCCGGCGCCATCATTGGCGGCTTCGGCCATGCGCCGGGCCGCATCGGCAAGCAGGTCGGTCGCGGTGCGGTCCAGCGCTTCGTGGAAGGCGAAAAACTGATCAGGAGCTGCTACTGGCGCAGCAGCGCCTACGGTTGATTGAGCGTCCGCAGCTGAGAGCCCGAAAGCGGCGAAGACCAGGATCGCGCCGGCGAAGAGCGCTTTATACATGCGCCACCCCATTTGCCGGGGCCAGCTCCAAGCCTGCCGGGTTTTTCTTCAGTGCCGGCTTCACTTCCCAGTTCCACTTCCAAATCGCATACACAGGCGGATAAATCACGAGTTCCATCAGGAATGACGTGATGATGCCGCCCACCATGGGTGCGGCGATTCTCTTCATCACATCTGCCCCAGTTCCCGACGACCACATCAGCGGTAGCAGGCCGAACAGCATGCAAGCCACAGTCATCACTTTGGGACGAAGCCGTTTGACGGCGCCGTTGACGATGGCCTCACGCAGATCATCCCAATTGCGCATTTCGCCTTGGCGGATGGCATCGTTGAAGGCGAGATCGAGATAGAGCAGCATGAAGACGGCGGTTTCGGCATCGACCCCAAGCAAGGCGATCAAGCCCACCCATACCGCGATGCTCATGTTGTAGTTCAGCAGGTAGAGCAGCCAGACCGCGCCGATGGCGGAGAAGGGCACCGCCGACAAAATGATCGCGGTCTTGGTTACAGATCCGGTGTTGAAGTAGAGCAACAGGAAGACGATGAGCAACGTGATGGGCAGCACGATCTTCAGCCGTTCTTTCACCCGCTCCATCGATTCGTACTGGCCGCTCCATTCCAGTTGGTAGCCCGCCGGTACGCTGACCTTCTCGGCTACAACCCGCTTCGCATCGGTGACGTAGCTGCCGATGTCACGGCCGGACACATCCACGTAGACGTAACCGCTGAGGCGTCCATTTTCATCGCGAATCATTCCCGGCCCGGTCTTGACCGTGATATCGGCGATTTGTCCCATGGGTATCTGGGCGCCAGAGGGAGTGGAAACCAACACGCGTCTTAGTGCTTCGAGATCGCTGCGATAGTCGCGTAGATAGCGCACGTTTACCGGATATCGTTCGCGGCCGTCGACGGTCGTGGTCACCGGCTCGCCTCCGATGGCCGACACCAGCACATCATTGGCGGCATCAATCGTCAGCCCGTAACGTGCCAACTCGTCACGCTTCAGCGTGAAGTCGAGGAAGTAACCTCCCGTAGTACGCTCGGCAAATACACTGGTCGTTCCCCTCACATCCTTAAGTGCCATCTCAATGTCTTCGCCGATTTTCTGAATTTCGCCAAGATCGGAACCAAGCACCTTTACGCCCAGGGGGGTGCGAACGCCGGTGGTGAGCATGTCGATACGCGCTTTGATGGGCATGGTCCAAGCGTTGGCGATGCCGGGTATCTGCAAAGCGGCATTCATGCCACCCGCACCGTAGACCAGCTCCTGGGTTGACTGGTGGTCTGGCCAGACGCGGCGCAAAAAGTTCTTCATCCAGTTGGGAGCCCAACTCGAGTACCAGCGAAGGCGGGTCGGCCATTGCTCGTGGGGCTTGAGTACGATGACGGTTTCCATCATCGAATAGGGAGCCGGATCGGTTGCGCTTTCCACTCGGCCGGCCTTGCCGAATACGGTTTCGACTTCCGGGAAGCCTTTGATGATCTTGTCCTGCACTTGCAGAATGCGAGATGCCTCCGCCACCGAGATGCCGGGCATGGTGGACGGCATGTAGAGCAGGGTGCCTTCGTCGAGTGGAGGCATGAACTCGGAACCCAGTTTGAAGAAAATGGGTACCGTCACCGCCATTGCGAGCACGGCTGCCGCGATCGTCTTCCACTTATGCTCAAGCACAAACTCAACGACTGGGTGATACAACTTCATCAGTGGACGGCTGATGAAATGATGGTCTTCGCTTACGATCTTGCCCACCAGAATCGCGTTCACCACTTTGCCCAGCCAACGGGGACGGACGTTGAAGTTCTCCATGCGGGTAAACAGCAGCCGCATGGCGGGATCGAGCGTGATCGCCAGCACCGCCGCGATCACCATCGCGAAGTTCTTGGTATAGGCCAGCGGCTTGAACAAACGGCCTTCTTGCGCCTCCAAGGTAAACACCGGCAGGAAGGCAACGGCGATCACCAGCAGCGCGAAGAAACTGGGGCCGCCCACCTCTTTTACGGCAGAGATCACGACGTTGTGGTAATCGCCGGGCCGTCCGTCCGCTTCCCAATGCTCCAGTTTCTTGTGGGTCTGCTCCACGACCACGACGGCGGCGTCGACCATGGCGCCGATTGCTACGGCGATTCCGCCCAGCGACATGATGTTCGCTGTCATGCCGCTCATCTGGATGGGAATAAAGATCAGGATGACCGTAACCGGAATCGTAATGATGGGGATAATCGCACTGGGAAAATGCCAGAGGAATATAAGGATGATCAGGCTAACGATGAGGATTTCTTCCATCAGCGTGTGCTTCAGATTGTCGATGGCGTTGTCGATCAGCTCCGATCGATCGTAGGTCGTGACGATCTTCAGGCCCTTAGGCAGCGTTGGTTCGATGTCAGCTAACTTGGCCTTTACGCGCTCGATTGTCTTCTCGGCGTTCTCGCCGAAACGCATGATCACTACGCCGCCGACGGTCTCGCCCCGTCCATCGAGCTCAACTACGCCGCGTCGGATTTCGGGACCGTAGACTACGGTGGCGACGTCACCCACCAGCACCGGCGTCCCGGTCTGCGGGTTGGACATGATGACGATGTCTTGAATGTCTTTCAGCGATTTGATGTACCCGCGTCCGCGCACCATGTACTCGCGGCCGGTCATTTCCACCAGCCGCGCACCCACATCGTTGTTCCCCTTTTGAATGGCGTTGATCACCATGTCGATCGGAATCTTGTACCCCAGCAGCTTGTTGGGATCGACATTGACCTGGTACTCGCGGACGAAGCCGCCGGCGGCAGCGACCTCGGCGACGCCCGGAACCGATTGCAGGGCATAGCGCAGATACCAATCCTGGTAGGTGCGCATCTGGTCCAAGCTGTACTGCGCACTGGTATCCACAAGGGCGTACTCGAATATCCATCCCACCGCCGTCGCATCCTTCGCCAGTTCAACATCCACGCCCTTCGGGAGGCGAGATGTGACCGAGTTGAGATACTCCAGGGTGCGCGACCGCGCCCAGTAGATATCTGTCCCTTCGTCAAAGATGATGTAAACGTAGGAATATCCGAAGTCGCTGAAGCCGCGGACATCCTTCACTTTCGGCATCCCGAGCAAGGCCGATGTAATTGGATAGGTGACCTGGTCCTCCATGATGTCGGGGCTGCGGTCCCACTTGGAGTACACGATCACTTGCGTGTCGGAAAGATCGGGAATGGCGTCGAGCTTGGTGTTCTTCATCGCTTGCCAACCGAAGAGCACGGCAGCTCCAACCAGCAGGAACACCAGGAACTTCCGTCTTGCCGAGAATTCAATAATCTTGTTGATCATTGGGTGTGCGCCTCTCCGAGCAGTTGCTCCATGCTCAGGACCTGCCCGCCGTTCTGGGCGATGAAGGCTTCCGCATCATCTTTCTTCGCGAAGGCGAAAGCGCCGGGCGAGCAGCGATCAAACGCCAACGGGTCGGTGTGCTTCATTTCATCCATGTGCATTGCGTCGTGAGTGCAGGCGAGGGCGCGGCTGTGGTTGACGTACCAGGCTTGCTTGGGGTCGAGATCGTGCCCGGTGGTGTAATCACGCACCGCGATCAGGCGCACCGGTTTGTGCTCTTGGCGCGATTCGCTTACGGCGCACTGCGGACAGCACGCTTCCCTCCGCTGCCCCCCGATCTCGACCACGACGCGCAATTTCTGCTGTAGGGGACGCCGACAAAAGCCACACTCTTTGGGCGCGCGGAATTCCCTGAACTCGTAGCCGCCGAGAGCAAGCATCGCCAGCACAATGAGGCCAAGTACCGCAAGACCTGTCTTTTTCCGTGCGCTCATTTGTCCTCCTCAGTGCCGCATTCCGCCCATGGCGCTCTTCAGGCGGCTCTCGGAATCGATCAGGAAGTTGCCGGAAACAACGATTTGTTCGCCTGGCTTCAATCCGGACAGCACAACGATCAGGTTGTCGAACTGTGGCCCCATGGTGATCTTGCGCGGCTCGAACATGCCGCCGTCACGGACCACGAAAACAATTTGCTCATTGCCGGAATCCAACACGGCCTCGGCCGGCACCACAACCTTGCTGCCGTAGTCGACTTTCAGTTGCGCGTCTGCAAACATCTGCGGTTTGAGTTCCATCTCAGGGTTGGGAAGTTGAACGCGGACTTTCAAGGTGCGCGACTGTGCGTCCACCATCGGGTAGATGTAGCTGACTTGTCCGTGCCATTTCCGTCCGGGGTAATAGCTGAGCTGCAGTTCGACGGCTTGGCCCACGCGGATGTATGGAACTTCGTATTCGTACACGTCAAGATTCGCCCAGATGGTTGAGAGATCGGAGATGGTATACAGCTCGGTATCGGAGGTCACCGAGGTCTGCGGAAACGCTTTTCTGTCGGTTACAAACCCCGTGGTCGGCGAGTAGAAAGTCAGGTTCTTGGTGACTTCGCCGGTTTCATCGAGCTTCTTAATCTGCTCGTCGCTGATGTCCCACAACTTCAGACGGTCACGCGATGCGCGCAAGAGTGAATTCGAGCCATCGGAGACTTCCTGAAAGGGCGAGCTTCCTAAGGACGCCTGTCCTCGCTTTGCGATCAGGTATTCCTCCTGCGTTGCCACCAGGTCGGGACTGTAAAGCGTGAACAGCGGTTGTCCCTTTTTCACCAGTTGGCCGACGTAGTCCACATAGACCTTATCGATCCAGCCGCTCACTTTTACGTGAATGTGGGCAATCTTCGTTTCATCTGCCGTGAGCTGCGCGGTGGTGTGTATCGTGCGCTCGAACGATCGCCTTTCCACTTTGCCGGTGCGGACACCGATCAGTTGCTGCTTGTCGGGAGAGATCATGACCGTACCTACGGGCATTTTCGCCAGGCTGGTTTGCTCCTCCGCGTACTGCGGCACCAGGTCCATGCCGTCGGGCGCTTTTCCGGGCTTGTCGTAGTGGTGCTGCGGATTCATGGCGTCGTAGTAATAGACGACCCTGCGCTGTCCCGCAGGACCTTGAGCGGGATCCTGAGCAGCATTCGATTTCTGCCAAGTCAATATTCGACGGCCATAAACCGTTCCCAGCGCAGCTACCCCCGCAAGCACCAGGGCAGCGATTCGTAATGATCTTGTATTCATAGCCATTCCTTCACTTCTCGGAATTCGCTCCGCCACCGGACGGCAGCGGCTGCGACGAGGTCAATTCCATGCCGGCCAGGCTCTCCATACGCGCCAGTGCAGTCTGGTAATTGGCAAGTTCCCGGTAGTAGTCCACTTCGTAATTGAGGATGGTGCTGAAGTTCGACAGGACCGTGAGGAAGTCGACGTTACCGACCTCGTAGGCGGACATCGACGACTCCAGCGCCAACGACGACTGCGGCACAATTGCCTTCGAGTAGAGATCGAGCAGTTGTTTCGAGGCTTCGGCAGATAGGTAACTCTGTTTCAGCTCGAACTGCAACTCATTCTCACGGTCATCCCGGCTGCGTTCGGCGCTGATCGCTTCTTCCGTCGCCTGCCTGACCTCTTCGCGCTGCTTGGTTTTGTAGAAGACGGGCACATTCACGGTGAAGGTCATGCCGTTCATGTCGGGCAACATCGGCCGCTGCTGGTACATGTAGGCCACGCCGAAATCGGGCAGGTAATCCTTATGCGCCAGCTGCGTTACCAATTGGCTCTTTTCGACGATCTGCTGTTCCCGCTGAAGTGATGTGTCATTCTTCGCTGCCAACGCGTAGAGCACATCAAGCTTTTCGTTCAGTGCCGCAGGTTCGACGCTGGCTGCGGGAGGTAGTGGCGATCCGGGATCCCGGGCCATGAAGGTGTTCAGTCTGGCCTGGGCAGTTGCACGCTGTTGCTCCAGCAGGGTAATCCGCTGCAACAACAGCGATATCTCCACTTGCGACCGCAGCACGTCCTGCTGCATTCCTTTGCCCACGCGATAGCGGGCCTCCGAGATGCTCGATAATTTCTGCAGCAAGTCCTTATCTTTGCGGGTTATTTGCAGCGCCTTGCCGAAGAAGAAATAGTCGTAATAGGCCGCCTTCACCTCGGCCACGAGACGGCGGCGGACTGCCTCGTAATCCCATTGTGCAGCGCCCACGTCCTTGGCAGCGATCTGGCCACGCAGCTTCAATTTGCCGGGATAAGGGACCTGCTGGCTGACGCTGATACCGCGGTAACTGGAGGGATCGCCGTCCTGCACACTAAACGGAGCGAGGTTCCCGTTCCATCCGACGGACACCATCGGATCGGCAAGACTCTTCGCCTGCGGGACCTTGTGTTGTTGAGCGTTGACGGTGTGCAATGCGCTCTGTACCCCGGGGTTCTTTTCCAGGGCCTCACGAATGACATCTGAGAGATCTAGAACTGTTGTTGCTTCCTGCTGATTTGGCCCGGTCACGATTTGCCCTGTGACGCGGTTCGTCTCCGGTTCTTGTGCTAGCGCGGTTACGGCCAGCATCGTTCCCAGGAGAAACACTCCTATCCTGCTCATTGAACACTCTCGTTTGGTTAAAGGAGTAGCTTTCAGGCGCGGAGCGCCTGCACGACAGAGACACTTCGAGCAGGAGCTAAATAAGGAAGGTGCAAAGTGAAGATGGTGCAGGCGGGGAAATCATGGGACGTACTTGTTCCGTGATCAGTCGCGCTCGCTTGGGAGCTGTCGTCGCGGTCACAGTAGTTGCGACCGGTCGATCGGTATGTACAGTTCCGGTTTGGACCTGAGACTGAGGTGCGGGAGCCCGTCGATCAAAGGAAAACTGGCAACATGGAGCGGGCGACTCCGAGCCGCCCATCGCCACCCGCGATTGCGGAATTGATTTGGCGGGACAGCAAGGGTGCGAACTGCGAACTACCGTACACGCACCTGCAAGGGCCATCGACGGGAGCACCCCGAGTACAAATACCAGAATCACTCCGACGAGTTTGAGAACATAGCGCATTTAGAACAATTTCAGTTTAGGCGCTGATAGGCAGATAGAGCTGTGACTGTGGTCACACTTCACCGAATCACGAAATCCCGCGTTTTCGCCTCTGATAACGTTCTGCATTATTCTAACCGAAATGACGATGGAGGGTTGGGTCGAGGATTAGACTGCCCCTGGCACTTTTGGAGACGAGTGGCTGCTGCTGACCCGCGCTGTTTCTGGCCGATGAAGATGATCCGCCGGTGCTTCAGGGGAAGGAAGCACGGAGGCGGTGCTGGAGTCGTCACGCGGCAAGAACCGCTTTGCGCATTAGGGCTTCCGTGTGGTAGAAGGCTTGCGTGCGATGCAAGGGTAACAGCTGGAGTCCAGTGCCGGAGAGGTGGCGCTCGAGGAGAGCGCAACCCAATGAACCAGATTCCGGCGCTTATTCGAGTGTTCGCTTATCTATCGCTACTCACCGTCGGCGGCGGCATGGCAGTATTTCCCGAGATGAAGGTCCTGACGGTCGAAGTCCACAAGTGGCTCACCTTTCCGCAGTTGATCCACTTGTACAGCGTGGGGCAGATGGCTCCCGGCCCCAACATGATGATGATCGTCTCCATTGGAGAATGGGCAGGTGGAATGCTCGGTGCTGGCGCCGTATTGATTGCCTTTTTCGGTCCGACGGCCTTGCTCGCGTTTATTGTCACCCGGGCGTGGAAGAAGCTTGAGAAATGGCCGTGGAGGGCCTCCATTCAACAGGAACTTGCGCCTGCATCCATAGGCCTCCTGCTAGCTGGCTGCTTCACTATGGCGAGAGGGGCGATCTCGGGCGTGGAAACCGGAGCGATCGCCGTTGGTGTTCTGCTGATTTTGCTACAGTACAAGATCAATCCTGCTCTCTTGGTATTGGGGGGAGCGGTCATCGGAGTACTCACGTTCATTCCCAAGTGACGGCGGAGACATTTCGGAATGCCAGATGAACCAAAGCACGGCCCCAATATCGGAGGTCGCCTCTACGGGACCTCGGCCGGTCGCCACAACGTTTGATGCGAACCGGCCAAATAAGGAAAAGGAGACAGGAAATGCCACAGAATCCGGAATCAGCCAGACTTGAACAGGCACATACCGCCAAAACACCGTGGAGAAAATGGGGACCCTACCTGAGCGAGCGGCAGTGGGGCACGGTGCGCGAGGACTACAGCCAGGATGGTAATGCCTGGGACTACTTCACTCATGACCAGGCCCGGTCTCGTGCCTATCACTGGGGCGAGGATGGTCTTGCCGGTATTAGCGATGATAAGCAGCTGCTGTGCTTTAGCGTGGCCCTGTGGAATGGCAAAGACCCCATCCTCAAAGAACGCATGTTTGGTTTGACGAATAGCGAAGCCAACCACGGCGAAGACGTAAAAGAATACTACTTCTACCTCGACAGCACACCGACGCACTCGTACATGAAATACCTATACAAGTATCCACAGGCGGCTTTCCCTTACGGCGACTTGATTGAGACAAACAAGGGGCGCAACCGTAGCGACATGGAGTATGAGCTGCTGGATACGGGCGTCTTCAACGATGATCGCTACTTCGATGTTTTTGTGGAGTTTGCCAAGCAGTCGCCGGAAGACCTTCTCATCCAGATCAGCGTGAGTAACCGCGGTCCCGAGGCGGCCAAAATAGATGTATTACCGACCCTGTGGTTTCGT
Source organism: Acidobacteriaceae bacterium (assembly GCA_003165795.1). GTDB lineage: Bacteria > Acidobacteriota > Terriglobia > Terriglobales > Acidobacteriaceae > Bog-257. Next base: position 21,454 of record PMWW01000122.1, on the reverse strand, counting down.
AACATCTGGACATGGTGGCCCGCCACACCCAGGCCGTCTCTGAAGCAGGTCTCTGGCCAGCCAGGGGCGCAGGCGGTTGCGGCATCGCACGCCGATCTGGGAGAGCGCTATCTGTACTGTGAGGGAGACGTTCCGTTTCTGTTCACGGAAAATGAGACCAACAACGAGCGGCTCTTCGGTACGCCCAACCACTCGCGTTACGTCAAAGACGGAATCAACAACTACGTAGTCAACGGAAATCACAACTCGGTCAACCCCGAGAAAACGGGAACTAAATCTGCGGCACATTATCAGTTGAAGGTAGATGCGGGACAGACGTCTACCATTCGTCTGCGGCTAAGCGATCTGGCGCCTGCTGCCCTCGGCGATCCGTTCATAAACTTTACGGAAATCATGCAGACCCGCCAGCGCGAGGCGGACGAGTTCTACAAATCCATAACCCCAACCCGCGTCAGCGCAGACGAAGCGCTTGTCATGCGCCAGGCATTGGCCGGCATGCTCTGGAGCAAACAGTATTTCTTCTTCGACGTGGACCTATGGTTGACGGAACATGGTGTCGATCCGATGAGGCCCACCGGACGTTTCATGCGGAACAGCGAATGGTTCCACATGGTGAACCAGCACGTCATCTCGATGCCCGACAAGTGGGAGTATCCGTGGTATGCCGCCTGGGACCTCGCGTTCCACACCATCGCGCTCTCCACGGTCGATACGGACTTCGCCAAAGAACAGCTGGACCTGATGCTGCAGACGTTCTTCCTGCATCCGACCGGTCAGATCCCGGCCTACGAGTGGAACTTCAGCGACGTCAATCCGCCGGTGCACGCCTGGGCAACGATTTTCTTGTACCGGACGGAACAGGCCCTTAAGGGGCAAGGCGACATCGAGTTCCTCAAGCGGTCGTTTGCTAAGCTGACGCTGAACTTCAGCTGGTGGGTGAACCGCAAAGACCGCTTTGGCAAGAACCTTTTTGAGGGCGGTTTCCTCGGACTGGACAACATCGGCATTTTTGACCGCAGCTCGCCGTTGCCCACCGGTGGCCACCTCGAGCAGGCGGATGGTACGGCGTGGGTCTCCATGTTTGCCCAGAATATGCTGGAGATTGCCGTGGAGCTGGCAGCTCACGACAGCTCTTACGAAGACATGGCCATGAAGTTTGCCGAGCATTTCATTTGGATCGCTCACGCTATGAATCAGACGGGGCCTGATGGGATGTGGGATGAAGAGGATGGATTCTACTACGACGTCCTTCGTCTCCCTGACGGAAGCGCCAGGCGGCTCAAGGTTCGCTCCATGGTAGGTCTGCTGCCCTTGTGTGCCACCACGGTAATCGAACCGTGGCAGCGCGAACGGGTGCCGCGGGTATTGAACATTTTGCGGCAACGCTTGGAACGCATGCCCGAACTGCGCAAAAGCATTCACCCAACCGGGAAGGGGCACCTCGGGTATGCGGAACGCGGCATTGCGGCGCTGGTAAACCCGGAAAGGTTGCGCCGGATTCTGACACGCATGCTCGACGAGAACGAATTCCTCAGTTCTTACGGAATCCGGGCACTTTCCCGCTACCATGACGAACATCCGTACATCGTCAACGTGGAAGGCCAGCAGTTCCGGGTGAATTATCTGCCGGCGGAGTCAGACACAGGCATGTTCGGCGGCAACTCCAACTGGCGTGGACCCATTTGGATGCCGGTGAACGCGCTGCTGATCCGCGCCTTGCTGTCGTTCTATCTCTATTACGGAGATAACTTCAAAATCGAGTGTCCCACCGGCTCGGGCAAGTTAATGAACCTGTTCGAAGTTGCTCGGGAAATTTCGACTCGTCTGGAACGGATCTTCCTACGGAATAAGTCTGGCCGGCGTCCGGTGTACGGAGGTACGGAGAAGTTTCAAACCGATCCCCATTGGAAGGATTACATCCTGTTCTTCGAATACTTCCACGGTGATAACGGCGCGGGTCTCGGGGCCAGCCATCAGACAGGTTGGACCGGCGTGGTCGCAAAACTGATCGACCTTTTCGGGCGCCTCGAAGGGCAACAGCTTCTGGATGCCGGCAAATCAGGCGCTTTTGCGAAGGGTAAATCCGCCGGGTAAGACCGCGTCAATTACTCGGTTTGTGATACCGATAAAAGTGACGAACCCGTCGAAAGATGCAGGCACGCGTGCGGAGGGGCCGCGAGGTTACTTCACCGCACCAACGGAAGAGCCGGAAGGCTCCCTTTGTGGCACTTACCCTGGTGTTGAGCGGAGTGCGCCTAACAATACGTTCGCTGGAGACTGAGATGTCGCTCGTCAGATTCACGCGAAACTTCTGCCGCGAACAATTGCAGGTAGCCCGAGCGACCGTTCGCTACCGTTTGTTGAACTGGGGTTGGAAAGTTCCTCATGTAGGGAACGACAGAACAGCCTATGTTATTGGACTGTTCGGCTCCGGCCGTTGGTATATTAATGAACTATTGCAGCAGAATATTGGAGAAAGGGCGAATTATTTTAGAGATAAGATCTGCTTCCATCCACGTCCGACATCTATGATCTACAGCGGCCATGCCACAATGAGGCATTGTTCTCACCTTCAGTATGCGCCAGCGGTAACGGCCCGTATATTGGAAGCGGTCGGATCGGGATTTGCCGACTTGCTTTTTGTCTATCGTCATCCCCTCGATTCGTTACTGACAAATTGGGTTTGGTGGCGGACATACATTCGCGACAATAAAACAATTGGTGGTATCTCGCAGGTTTATAAGAACACCGACGACTTATGTGCCGATTTGGATAAGAATTTTCCTGAATTCAAGGCCTTTGCCGCAGGCGCCCCTGAGTTTTTCGCGGCTGTACCAAATCGATTCTTGTCTTTCCTGGAATTTGTTGAGGAAACTGAGCTTTATCTGCAGTCCGCGACCCTCGCGTTGCGGCTGGAAGACTTCATGATCGATCCGCGCAAGGAGTTTTCTAAGATCGTTGAGGTCATGTCGGTTGATCTGGACTTGAGCAGTTTACGTGTAGCCCCCCCCAGAACCAAGCCTTATGGCTATTTGGCGGTTAAAGAAAAAGTTCCTCAATTCAGAAACTTTATCAATGGGCTGGATCCATTAGTAAAAAGGCGAATTGAGAAAATCGGTTATGATGTGAGCGCCTGAGCATCTAAGCTAAGTACATCTTGAGGCACCGCAGTAATGACGGAACTGGAGTACTTGATCAAACTCGGGGGGTTGACTCCTAAACGACTCTTGGGAAAAAGTACCCGGCGGGGGTTCGGGGTGTCTGTCCTGGGCGGTCTGGTTGGTGCGGCGGCATCGCGCCTCATAAGTACACCTTCGGCAGCAGTAGCATCAAGCCTCACAAGTACACCTTCAGCAGCCGGCACTGATTTCACAATTGCCATTATTCCCGATCCTCAGTACCTGGCCGAAGCCTGCCCTGATAGGGTTGGTCGATATTACTCCGCCCTGATGAAGTGGATCGTCGACAACAAGAACATTGCTTTCACCTCCAGTCCGCCGACCTTTGACGCTAACATCAAGGCTGTAGTTGGGGTGGGAGATTGCGTGAACTCGACCGTTGACACCAATGAGTTCAAGAACGCCGAAAACGCCTGGACGATTCTTGATGCGAATGGCATTGCTTTCACCACCCCTCCGGGAAACCATGACTATTCGGGCGATACCTCTTCCCGCCATAGCCTCGGAGAGCAATTCAAAAAGGGCTATTTCTCCGCCAAGCACCGCTCTTCAGTTTACGGCTCCGGTATCAATCTTGGTGACGGAGACATGGCTTACTGGGTTGGCTCTCATGACGCTACTGGAGCTAACACGGCGGTAAAGTTCGTGATTTCTGGCATAAAACTGCTTATCTTAGCGATGGATTTCTTTGCCGGCAACGCTGCATGGTCCTGGGCCTATAACATTATGCAGGCGAATTCGGATTGCGAATGCTATATCACGACTCATGCGTGGCTGACCACGAATGGAACCCAGTTCCAGAGAACGGATACTTACGGGCCAGACTTATACTCAATGGTTGGTGCACCATACTCAAATTCTGCCGCGGAAGCGTGGAGCACGATAGGAGTAAACAGCTGGTCAAACTTGTTCGGCATTTTCAGTGGCCACGATATTTTCGGTAGCAGGAATTCAGCTCCGTCAGGTACGTTGTCGCCAGCATGGTTTTGGCAGCAGGTTCCGGTTAAGAGCAACAGTTCGCGCCGGCAGACCGTGCAGCAGCTGTTTGCGAACTCTCAGCAAATAGACAGTGCTTGTAGTATGTCCGCGAGTCAGGCAAGTGGAGCAGGGCAAACTGCGAGCGTTTTCCTGCTCAGTCGCCGTCTGGCATGGGGATTACTCGAAGGCCGCATGATCTCTACGACATCCGGTAACTGGTTTAAATCAAGATCCGCGTCCTTTCCTGGCGGAACAAGCTGGAGTACTTCCGAAACGCTGCTGTTCTCGGTCCCGTTCACCGGGCTGCAGAAGGAACAAACTCCGAACCCTATGCCAAAACGTTGAGTAGCAAACGGGTCCTCGAAATCGCTGAATCCGGATATGGGCACCGGGAGCCGCGAGGTTTGCCATACTCGCCCGGCCGGTCACCGGAGTGCCTAGGCGCGCCGCGCCGCCCAGGCGCGAGTNNTCGTTCACCGAGCGCCACGCGCCGATATACTGCGCTGGCGTTTGGTGCAGGGAATGCCTGCCTTCGAGGTAGAGCACCTCGGCGAATTGCGGCTTGGCGCTCAACCTGTCGGTCAGCTGCTCAGTTATGCCCGACCGTCCAGACGATACGCGCCGGATGTCAGGCTTGAGCCTGGTGATCTGCGCCTCGATTTCGACCAGTAGCGGGTTGGCCTCGATGAAGCGCGGATTCCACAAGGCAACGAAGACGCCGTCTGGCCGCAGGAGGCGGTGGAACTCGTCGCACGCTTTATCGAAATCGGCCCAGTGGAGTGACGAGGCCATGCTGACCAGATCGGCTGAGTCGTCCGCCAATCCAGTGGCTTCGGCCGAACCTTTGTGCCAGACAATGTCGGTGCCGCGCGAAGTCTCGATTCCGCGCCCGCGCATGTCGTCGTTGGGTTCCACGGCGACGACGGAATGCAGGCCGCGAGCGGCGAGTGTGCGTGTCCAAATGCCGGTGCCGGCGCCGATGTCGACGGCATCGACGCTGGCCGCGTCGCGTCTCACATAACTCAAGATTGCGGCCGCGACTTGCGGCGCATAGCCCGCTCTGAACCGGGCGTAATCGCCAGCCAACCCCGTAAAATCTCCGTGCTTCATCATGACTGACACGCCTGCGTCGCTCCCGTCGCGGTTCGGATTAATGCAAAGTTCTAGATGTCCGCACCCACCGCCTGGATCGGTTACCCTTATCCGGCGGTCGGCTCTGTGCCGGATAATGCGTCCTCGAGCAACAGTTCCCCTTCCCGTATCAGGTTCTGATATAGCGCCACGTCCTTCGCATTGTCGATTTCACCCCATTGCCCATTGGTGCCGAATGTGCCAATGGCGAGCTCCTTCCGGGCCAGCAGACGGCGTAGCAGCCCGGTCATGTCGAGGCGATCGCGAATCGGAGCTTCAAGTGCACTGAGCAGCTCTTCGACGGCACTCCATGCCGGCGGCGTGAATTTCAACAGGCCCATATATTGCCCCTCGATATCTTCGATCCGCGTCGTCTTGCCGCCAATCTCCAGCAATTGGCCCGCGGCATCGATGCGAAAGGTTTCGGCGTCGGCCAAAGGATCGGCGAACCGCCGGGTCCACAGCCGGCGCCAGTCCCGGTCGTAAGAGAGAACCAACTGACCGGGAGCAGCAGCCAGATCGCGCACCAAGTCGCTGCGGTAGAAGATGTCGGCATAGCTGACGATGACCGGGCCCGAATGCAGCCATGCAGCAGCGGCGGCAAGTGACATCACCATATTGGTTTCAGCCCATCGCTGGTTGGCGAAATAGGAGAGACCGGGAAAACCGATCATCTCGGCGCGATAGCCGCGAACGACCCCGATCTCGTCCACCCCGCCACGGCGGAGCGCCGCGATCTGACGCTCAATCAATGGCTTACCTTCGAGCTCGACCAAGCATTTCGGACGGTCTTCGCCGAGTTGCCCCAGGCGGCTGCCGCGACCGGCGGCGAGAATAACTGCGCGCATCATTCGACTCCGAAGACTTGGCGGAACAGTGCCAAGTCGGCAGGCGAGAACGGGGCGAACCGCTCAGGATGCCACATAATTCCGGTTAAAGGCTGGGCCGAATGGCGAATCGCTTTGACGACCCCGTCGTCGGCGACCGCCCAGACCTCGAGCGGCGGCCGCGAATCGAAGGCGGCAAAATGATGATAGCTGTTGACCTCCCTTGGCTGGCCGTCGATTTGGATGACCTGGCGTTGCGCCACATGGCCTTCGACGCGGCGTAACGGAATAGCGAACCGCTGCTGAATCACTTGCATGCCGCGACAAACGGCCAGCACCGGAAGTCCGCGCCGCGCTGCCCAATCGAGCAGAGCATTTTCGACGGCGTCGCGTTCCGGGGCATCGCCGCCCAACGCCGCCAGATCGTTACCGCCGGTCAACACCAAGCCGGCGAGGTTGGCTCGCGCGCACAGGGCAAGGGCTATCTCGGCGATGTTGGGAAGCAACACGGGAAGCAGTCCGCAGGCCGCCAGGAACCTTGTCCATGCCTGATCCAGGCAATCACGGCGCTCGCCATAAGCCGGAACCACCGATACCCGCTGGGTGATGGCGACCGCCTTCATGCGATGACCAAGACCTTCTGGTTGCTGCAATCGAGGCACAGCTTGCGGGCCGCCTGCCATCGCTGAAACAGGACTTCGCCGGCTCCGATTACGGCAGGTATGCCGAGTTCGCCGGCGCGGATCGCCATGTGTGAATTGGCGCCGCCGAACTGGGTGACGAATCCGCAGATATCACGAGTGAAGATCCAGTCGAAGCCGGGGTCCGCGGATGGCACGAACAGAATCCGTCCAGCGAAGGTTTCCGGCGGGTCGCCGATTGAGGCGGTCGGTGCGGTCACGCTTTTTCGCGTAATGAAATTAGGCTGGCTGGGAGGAAGATGAAAGGCGAACACTTCGTCAGGCGACGCGATGATCGGCGGTAGCACGAGATTGCGGGTGAGCGCGTGACGCTCTCTGCCGTGCGCGACACTTTCCCGCAATGCTTCGCGCACCGAACCGCTTTCGCTATAGAGCGTGCGGATGGTGTCGTAGTCCAGAAATGCACAATCCTCCGCCGAAAGACCATGGTCCTCGCCCAGCCGTTTGATCAGCGACAAAGCGTCGCTCAGGCTCCGCGTGAACACGAACTTCGCGTATTCGCGGCCTTCAATACCAGCCTTGATGAACTCGATCAAACTCAAGACGTCGATGTCGAGCTCATGTTCCTTGAGTAGCTGCTCGATGCGGCGCAACTGCTCAATCGAGAGCGCGAAGCGCGGCGGCGCGGACGCCGTCGGCCGGACACTCGACCAGTCGAAGTAGAGATCGGGCGCCTCGTCGTAGCGCGGCGACAGAATGTCGTAGGTTCCCGGGCGAAGATGGCCGTAGCGAGCCAGGAACTCTGCCTTCGGGAGTTGCGCGAAATCTTGCCCGATGCGCGACCCGACGGTATCGACACTCGCCATGAATGTCGCAGCCTCCTCGGCGCTAAGAACGCCCACCTCGACGAAAGACTGCAGCAGCTGGACCGCGATGAAGCCCGCCCGCGCCAGACCGGCGAACGGCAGCGTACCGTAACGCTTGCAATCTTCAATCAGCCAGTAAATGCGGCTGATCTTGTCGATCTCCGCGGTGCAGATTATGGGAAGCCGCCGGGCCAGCAAGTCGATCTTCTCGCGGTCGCGCCGCCACAGCGCGGTCTCGCCATGCAAGATGCGATTGGTGAGGCGCCGCAGCGCGCCGGAAAGTTCAACAAGGTCTTGGGGAGAAAATCCCCGCTCGGCGAGCCTGCCCATCCGATTCGGCAAATCGAGGGTGTAGCAGGAGAAGATGATCTCAAATTCGACCTTGTCATGGAGATGCGGCTCCGAGAGTAGGCGATCGATGTAGTAATTCACCAAACGCCCGGCGAGATCGTCAGGTATATCGCGGGGTATGAACGAGTTGAAGCTGACCCGCACGTCGATGTACGGCAGGCCGTGAAAGCTGACCAGCAGCGGAAAGCTGCGCAGGTTCTGGTATCCGTAATTGTCCCGTTGATAGGCCCAGATTGCGTCGGTGACGAGTTCGCGATAGAGCGACAACGAGAGGGGCCAGGGCCGCAGGCCGATGATTTCGGCCGGGTTCCAGTCCGGCATGACGCCGAATATGGCGCGGCTGCCGTGCAGGTAGGGATGCGGGCGGCTGAGCAACTCGACCTTGCGCGCGACATCGGCGAGGGCGGTGGCGACCTTCGCGTCCGATGCTCGCCCCAGGCGGTCGACAGCGAGCGGGCGGACTTGCAGAAGGTAGAGTTGCCTGTCGCCGCCGACGGCGAATTCCACATCGATTGCATCCCACGCTAGCAGGGCCTCGAGCTCACTGACGAGAGCAATGACCGGTGCCAGCGATGGTGGGCAGGCATCAGGCCGCGATCTGAGGCAAAGAAAAGTCTCGAGATTGTCGCCGACGCCGGCGGTCACGCGATCGGTTAGGCCGGAACGGTCGTCGTAATTGATAATGAAATAGGGACCGCCGCCGGGACTGCGCGAGAAGGCCACTCCGGCCATCGCCACGTGGTCAAGCATGGGCTGCACGAAGATCTGGTCGTCGTCGCTTGCGTTATCGGCGAACGAGGCAATTACCCGGTCGATGGCCTGTGCCACTGCTGCGCTGCCGGCGACATCGAGTACGGAATCGTATCTCCCGGCTTGGGAGCTCGTGGCGCCGTCCTCACCCCGTGCACTGCTACGCACAATGACTCGATCTGAACCCCAGGGTGCAGCGGCGACCGCAGCGAGCACGCCGGCGGCATCTGAGCGCCAATCGCCAACCGAGAATCGGACCTGCGGCAGGACGCGTCCGTGGCGCAGCAGCGGCGCCAGCGCTTCTAACGATTCCGCTTTGGTTTTGAAGGCGACGAGGCGCGCCGGCTTCGCCGCGCCCGCGCCCTCCCGCCTGGCGCACACCGCCAAGATGCGGTCAACCGCTGTGGCAACGTCGAGCGCTCCATAATTGTCGACCACCAAGTCTGGCTTCTCGGGAGCCTCCGCCGCCACGTCAAGGCCAACCACGTCGCGCGCATCGCCGCGCTGAGCCCTCGCGTAGATACCCTTGCTATCCCGACGCCGCAACTCATCTATGGGGACCCGAAGGTAGATCTCACGATAGCCGGGGATGTTCTCGCGGTTCCAACGCTGCACCTCGTGAAACAGCGAGATGGTGGCGCAAACGACATCGGTGCCCTGTTCAGCCAGCAACCGGCACAGGCGCGCATTGCGCATTGCCGATCGCCGTCGATCGCCGGTGCTGTGGCCAAGATCTTCTGCGATCGCCCCACGAAGCGCGTCGCCGTCGAGAAAGGTGACGGGACGGCCGGCGGCACGCAGGCGCTGCCACAATTCTCGCCCCAAGGTGGTCTTGCCGGCACCGGATAACCCGGTAATCCAAAAGACACACCCCCGTGAAGCTTCAGGTTCGGCATCAGGCTCGCGATCCGCCTTCTTGATGTTCGTCAGCATATGAAGTTGTAACGCCCCTGTAACAACGAGCCTTACCCGTTAGTAACATTTCTGTAATAAATTGGCAATATCACTGCGGGGAAACTTGCGTGAGGTTCGCGTAAGCGGTTGGTTGCTGGCGAGATAAAGCGGTTTTGACAGCGGAAAACGATTTAAAGGCGGATACACCGCTTCAGCAAGGCCGGGGCAGTCAGGGGTTTTTCCAATCACATCCCAACCAAACGGAGCTTGCACGGGGGATGCGTCCTGCATGAAGCGGACTGGTGAGCACCCTGCGAAATGTCTCCGTGCCCAACTGCTTTCGTTGGCAAGTCCTCTACGGTTTATCGCTTGTGCAGTCTTGTCGCGTAGCGCTCAAACATCTATCGGATAAATGGCGCCGGTCCCCATGGTTTTCCTCCACTTCAGAAAGGCGGAGCTGTCCGGACAGGTGGACAACGCGGCCCGGAGGACGTAAAGTCTGCCTGTGATCAGCCGCACCAGCCACCTTCTGCTCATTGGTCGCGCCGGACTGCATCGCGGACGCACCGCTATCGTCGATTCGCAGGGGTCCTTCACCTACGACGACTTGCTGGATGCATCGTCACGCGTGGCGGCAGTGTTGCTCGCCGGTCGCGAGACCCTGGAGGAGGAACGCGTGGCGTTTCTGGTGACGCCGGCATTCCCATGGGTCGCAGTGCAGTGGGGCATTTGGCGGGCCAGTGGCGTTGCGGTCCCGTTACCCCTCAATTCTCCAAGGGCTGAGCTGGAATATTTCGTCGAAGACACCAAGGCATCGACGTTGGTCTTCGACGCTCTAGCGGAAGCCCTGCTGACTCCCATTGCCGCTGCGCGTGGCATGCGAGCGTTGTCTTGCGATCAGGTCCTCGCCGGCCAAGCGGCGGAATTGCCGGACATCACCAGCGAGCGGCGCGCCATGATTCTCTACACCAGCGGCACGACGAGCCGACCGAAGGGCGTGGTCACAACCCACGCCAACATTGCTGCGCAAGTCATGAGTCTGGTTGGGGCATGGGAGTGGTCGGCGGACGATCGCATCCTGCTGTGTTTGCCGCTGCACCACGTGCACGGAATCGTCAACGTAGTTTCCTGTGCGCTGTGGTCGGGCGCAACCTGCGAGATGCTGCCGCGCTTTGACGCGAATGCGGTGTGGGACCGTATCGCCGGCGGCAGGGTGACTCTGTTCATGGCAGTGCCGACGGTCTATGTAAAGCTCATCGCTGCCTGGGACCAGTCTTCGCCGGAGCGCCGCGCAGCTCTCAGTCAGGCATGTAGCAAGCTACGCTTGATGGTGTCCGGCTCCGCCGCGCTGCCGGTGAGTACGCTCGAGCGCTGGAAGGAAATCAGCGGCCACACCCTGCTGGAGCGGTACGGCATGACGGAGATTGGTATGGCCCTGTCGAATCCGGTGCGGGGCGAGCGCGTGCCGGGCAGCGTTGGAACGCCGTTGCCAACCGTGGAGGTACAGCTTGTCGGAGAAGACGGCAGGCTAGTTGTGCCGGGAACTTCCGGCGAGATCGAAGTGCGTGGTCCAAGCGTGTTTGCGGAATACTGGGGCAAGCCTGACGCAAGTCGCGATGCCTTCCGCGATGGCTGGTTTCGCACTGGCGATACCGCAGTTGTCGAGAACGGTATGTATCGCATTCTTGGCCGGACAAACATTGACATCCTGAAGACAGGCGGGCACAAGGTATCCGCGCTGGAAATTGAGGAAGCGCTGCGCCAGCATCCGGCGATTACAGAATGTGCGGTGGTGGGCATCCCTGACCCGGAGTGGGGCGAGCGCGTCGCCGCGGCGGTGGTATTGAAGGACGGCGATGCCCTTGATCTGCAATCGCTTCGCGCCTGGGCCAAGGAGTTGTTAGCTCCCCACAAACTGCCTTCAAGATTTCTGGTTTTGGATGAGCTTCCGCGCAACGCGATGGGAAAGACGATGAAGCCCGCAGTCTCAGCGTTGTTTCAAGCTGTGCTCGGCAACGAGCCCGTCGCTTAGGCGGTAGTGGCCCAGTTTGAGCCCGTCCCCTAACGCGGCGTGGCGTACCCCTTTGACATGCCGTGGTATGCTTCTGCCCACGCCTAGCAGATCGCTGCGAATCGTGGCGTGAGCGCGCGCGGTGCGAGTCATTCGTGCGAGCTGCGAATTCTTTTCGCAGCTCACGAATCTCGGTTCTCAGCTTTGGTGTCTCTTGCGCTCACCGCAGCTGTGCAAAGGAGGACACCGTGGCCAATGAAGCAATGGCCCTTCCGCTAGACGCAATTCATACGAGACTCTCACGCCAGCAAATCACTGGATTCTGGGGCGCGTGGACAGGCTGGACGCTGGACGGCATGGATTCGGTGATCTATGCGCTGGTTCTCAGTCCTGCACTCACCGAACTGCTTCCGAAGTCAGGCATAAAAGCCACGCCAGCCACGGTCGGATATGCCGGGTCCATCCTGTTCGCGCTCTTCCTGGTCGGATGGGGGCTCTCATTAATCTGGGGACCGATTGCCGACAGGTTTGGCCGCACCAGAGTACTCGCCGCAACCATTTTCGTTTACGCCATCTTCACTGGCGCCGCCGCGATGTCGCAAACGGTATGGCAACTCGGGCTGTTCCGGTTACTGGCGGGCATCGGAATTGGCGGCGAATGGGCGCTGGCGGGAACCTACGTCGCCGAAGCCTGGCCAGAAGACCGCCGCAAGATGGGCGCGGGATATTTGCAGACCGGCTATTACGCAGGCTTCTTTCTGGCCTCGGCGCTCAACTATACGGTGGGAGCGCACTACGGCTGGCGCGCCATGTTCTGGTGCGGCCTGACGCCCGTGGTGGTGGCCTTCCTGGTTCTGTTCCATGTTAACGAGCCTGAGCGCTGGCAACAAAAAGTCAAGGTGAAAGCCGCTGGCGGTCTTTCTTCCCTGCGCAAGATCTTAAGTCCTCCTTACACGCGACGCACACTGGTCAACACGGTCTTGCTGGCTTCGGCCATTTGTGGCCTATGGGCGGGTGCGGTTTATGTTCCGACGGCAATCATTAACCTGGCAAAACGTGCCGGCATGTTGCAGCCGCAGGCGGTGCGCATGTCGTCCTTCGGGATGGGCTTGCTGTCCCTGGGGACTATCCTCGGCTGCCTGGCCGTTCCACCATTGGCCGAACGTGTTGGCCGCAAGCGGACCCTCGCCTTTTACTTCTTCGGGATGGCGATCTGCATCCTGCTTAGTTTTGGCTGGGCTTTCTACCTGCCTCAAGGGCTCCATTCCTTTATCGCGATACTGTTCTTCTTAGGGTTCTTTGGCGGCAACTTCGCGGTCTTCAGTCTCTGGCTGCCGGAGCAGTACGGGACCACGGTGCGGGCAACTGCGTTTGCGTTCACCACCTCGTTCGGACGCTTTATTGCTGCAGGAGTGAACTTTGCGGTGGGTGCGCTGGTTAGCCGGATGGGGACGCTCGGCAAGCCGGTTGCGTTCACGGCAATTGCTTTTGGGATTGGACTGCTGGTCATTCCCTTTGCCGTAGAAACCCGGGGCGAAGTGCTGCCTGACTAAGGGCCGTTTAGGAGGTACCGAAACGGGGCATCAGTCCGAGTGATTCGGGCCGAGGCTTAAGCGGTCTGATGGACCCACCTGGGCACGATTTTGAAGTGCTGCCCTCCGCGGACGCGGGTGGGTCGTTTTCTGCTCCCTAACTTTCAGTGGATGAGGGTTCCTGTGGCGACCGGTCGGGCATCACGAAAGTCCCACGTCCCTTGATATATAATCCCCGCCAACTTACACAACCCAGGCGAAGTTTATGATATCGGCGCTAACTCCCTTGGAATTTCTTTCCCGCAACGCCATCGCATATGGCGACTGCACGGCCGAAGTCGACGGCGGTCGGCGCTTCAGCTACTCCCAGATGCAGCATCGGGTGCACTCTTTCGGGGCGGCTTTGCAGCAAGCCGGCATTGCGCGCGAAGATCGGGTTGCCGTGCTGGCGCGCAACGGACTGCTGCCGCTGGAAGCGCACTTCGCCGTCCCGCTCATCGGAGCGGTGCTGGTCCCGCTTAACATTCGGTTGCAAGGCGGCGAGTTGGCCACCATCCTGAACCACAGCGGCGCCAGAATTCTGCTGGGCGATGCTGATCTTCTCGCACCGCTGCAGGCGGTTGGTGGCGACATTCCGCATGTCGAACGGATTATTTCCGATTACGAGACTTTCCTCAGCGAGGGCAGCAAGCCGGTGGCGCCGCACGCGCCAGGCGAGGAAGACGTTATTTCGATTAATTACACCAGCGGGACGACGGGCGTCCCGAAAGGCGTGATGTACACCCATCGCGGCGCGTATCTCAACGCCATTGGAGAAGTGGTGGAACACGGACTGTCGTACCGATCGGTTTACCTTTGGACGCTGCCCATGTTTCACTGCAACGGCTGGTGCTTTCCCTGGGCGGTCACGGCGGTCGGAGGACGGCACATATGTCTCCCCGAAGTGAACGCTGAGCGTGCCGTCAAGCTGATCCAGGATGAAGGCGTGACCCATCTCTGTGGTGCTCCGATCGTGGTGCGGACGCTAAGTGAATATTGCTCGCGTCATGGGATTCGTTTCCCCTCCGGACTAACGATGGTGGTCGCGGCAGCGCCCCCGCCTCCGGCGGTGCTCCGCGCAGCCGAAGCGGTTGGCATCGAGATGACCCATGTTTATGGACTCACCGAAACCTATGGGCCGCATTCGGTATGTGCCTGGCACACCGACTGGGACGACGCGTCGCTGGAAAAACGCGCGTTGCTCAAGGCGCGGCAGGGTGTGCCTTACGCGGTCTTTGGTACCGACATGCGGGTGGTGGATGAAGATATGCACGACGTCCCCGCTGACGCGGTCCGAGTAGGAGAAGTCGTGATGCGCGGCAACAACGTGATGCTGGGCTATTACCGCGATCCAGATGCAACCGCAACCGCATTCCGCGGCGGCTGGTTTCACTCCGGAGACCTGGCGGTGATGCATCCGGATGGTTATATCGAGGTGCGCGACCGGGCCAAGGACATCATTATCTCCGGAGGAGAGAATATTTCCTCGCTGGAAGTGGAGCGCGTTTTGTATGAGCATCCAGCTGTGCTGGAAGCGGCGATTGTTGCCCGGCACGATGAGAAGTGGGGTGAGGTACCGCATGCCTACGTGCTGCTCAGGGAAGACGCCGGGGTCAGCGAGCAGGAGTTGATCGAGTTCTGCCGCGAGCGTCTGGCACACTTCAAATGTCCGAAGGCGATACACTTTGGTGCATTGCCCAAAACCTCGACGGGCAAGATCCGCAAGAACGTGCTGCGCGCCAATAATCGCGCGCCGCAGTAGAAGGAGCTTCGTGATGCCTGAATCGGAAACAACAACCACGATTGCCAAATACCAGAACATCTTGTTCGACAGCGAAGGCGAGGTTGCGATTGTGACGCTGAACCGGCCACAGCGGCGCAATGCGCTGTCGCTGGAGTTGATGACCGAGCTGATTGAATGTCTCAACGAAATTGGGCGAGATCGCGCGCTGCGGGTGGTGCTGTTGCGGGCCGCGGGCAAAGTGTTCTCCTCGGGCCACGATTTGAGCGAGATGGTGGGACGCGACATCAACGAGTATCGCCAGGTGTTCGATGTCTGTACCGAACTCATGACGCGGGTGCAATCGATTCCGCAGCCGGTAATCGCGGAAGTGCAAGGCATTGCCACCGCGGCCGGGTGTCAACTGGTGGCGACCTGCGATTTGGCGGTGGCCTCCGACCAGGCGGCGTTTGCAACTCCAGGAGTAAAGATTGGACTTTTCTGCACCACTCCCATGGTGGCCCTCAGCCGGGCGGTCGGACGCAAACGGGCGCTGCAGATGCTGCTGACCGGCGAGATGATCGACGCGGCGACGGCGGCAGAATGGGGATTGATCAACATGGTCGTTCCGGCGGCGGAACTGTCGGAGCACAGCCACAAGCTGGCCGCGCGTATTGCCGACGCCAGCTCGCTGACCATCGCCTTGGGCAAGCAGGCGTTCTACACGCAGGTTGATCTCGATCAGCCGAAGGCCTACGCCTATGCCAAAGAAGTGATGAGCATGAATTCGCTCGCTGCCGACGCGCAGGAGGGAATCTCGGCATTTCTAGAGAAACGGCGCGCTTGTTGGACAGGAAAGTAGAGCATTTGCCTGATGGTTGGCGGAAGTATCTCAGTCTTGCTCAGTTCTTGCTTGCCAAGATACGATTCCCGGAACACAATCTTCACCGTAAAGAAATCGTAGAAAGTCGCCCGGTAAAGGCTGACGTGGGCTGTGAGAGCGTGGTGGTTCTTAGACAAAGAAGACTTTCGCTCGCGTTTTATTCATCCGTCATAGTCGCCCAGAATCCGGTTGTTGAAGACTCACTATGGATAGCGACTATATTCTCGAGGCCAGAAATCTCGCGAAAGAGTTCAAGGGTTTCATCGCCGTCAGCAATGTCTCGCTGAAAGTTCGGCGGGGGACGATTCATGCTTTGATCGGCCCGAACGGCGCCGGGAAAACCACCCTCTTCAACATGCTGACGAAGTTCCTCGCTCCCACGAGCGGAACCATCCACTTTAAGGGCCGAGACATAACCGGCGAGAAGCCGGCACAGGTCGCGCGTCGCGGAATTGTGCGCTCATTTCAGATATCGGCCGTGTTCCCGCACCTTACCGTGCTGGAGAACGTGCGCGTCGGCCTGCAGCGTAAGCTGGGCACCTCCTTTCAGTTCTGGAGAAGTGAAAACTCCCTGCAAGAGTTGAACGGGCAAGCCTTGGAATTGCTCGATGACGTAGGACTTGCTTCTCAGGCCAACGTCGTAGCCGTGGAATTGTCTTATGGCCGAAAGCGCGCGCTTGAAATCGCCACCACCCTGGCGCTCGACCCCGAGCTTCTGTTGCTAGACGAACCGACCCAAGGGATGGGCCACGAAGACGTCGAGAAGGTGAGAGATCTGATTCGCAAAGTTGCCGCCCATCGAACCGTTTTGATGGTGGAACACAACATGCGAGTGGTGTCGCACCTCAGCGATACCATCACGGTGTTACAGCGCGGTTCGGTGATTGCAGAAGGACGTTATGAGGAAGTCGCCGCCAACCCGCAAGTGATGGAAGCATACATGGGGACGGCGGCGCATGTCTGAGAGCACCGCGCTGGAGTATCTACGCGTTACCGACCTGCACGCTTTCTACGGCGAGTCCCACATCTTGCACGGAATAGACTTCACCGTCTATCGCGGCGAACTGGTCACGCTGCTGGGCCGAAATGGCGCTGGACGCACGACCACGCTGAAGTCGATTTTGGGGCTCGTGGGCAGGCGCAATGGCTCCATCATGGTGAATGGCCGGGAAGTCATCCAATGGCCCACGCATCGAATCGCCCGCTTGGGCGTGGGCTATTGCCCCGAGGAACGCGGAATTTTTTCCAGCCTCACCACCGAAGAAAATCTTACGCTGCCGCCCCGGCTGACCAGCGAGGGCATGAGTCTCGACGAGATCTACAGCATGTTCCCCAACCTCAAGGAACGGCGACGCAGCCAGGGCACGCGGCTTTCAGGGGGAGAACAACAGATGCTTGCGATGGCGCGCATTCTGCATACCGGGGCGCGCTTGCTGCTGCTGGACGAGATTTCAGAAGGTCTTGCGCCCGTGATCGTACAGAAGCTCAGCGAAGTGATTCTCCGCTTGAAGGACAGGGGCTTCACCATTGTGCTGGTGGAACAGAATTTCCGCTTTGCCTCGACACTGGCGGACCGCATGTATGTCGTGGAGCGGGGCCGCATCGCGGCTGAGGTTCGCAAAGACGAAATCAATGAGAAGCAGCAGTTGCTGGAAGAACTGCTGGGGATTTGAACCCGCGCATGGGGCGAGGCAGGTGGGGCTTACCCAGCGCACAACCCGGAGAGGAAATCCCATGCAGAGCAAGTTGAGCATCTTGATTGGATGTGGCCTTTTGTTGGCCAATGTTGCGGCCGGTGGACAAGCGAAGGCAGGCGCGGGAAAAATCTCCGATGGCATCGTCAAAGTCGGGGTAATCACAGACTTGTCGGGGCTCTATTCCGACCTGAGCGGCCAAGGCTCGATCATTGCGGCCCAGATGGCAGTGAATGAGTTTGGAGGCAAAGTATTGGGAGCGCCGATCCAGATTGTCTCCGCTGACCACCAGAACAAGGCTGATATTGCCGCCAATAAGGCCCGCCAGTGGTTTGACACGCAGCAGGTCGACGTCATCGTCGACGGCGTGAACTCAGCGGCCGGGCTGGCGGTGAGCAAGGTAGCGAACGAGAAGCACCGCATTTTCATTGACTCGGGCGCGGGTTCGACGCGGTTTACCAACGAAGACTGCAATCCCTACACCATTCACTACGCCTATGACACCTATGCGACGGGAAGCGTGACTGGCAAAGCGGTGGTGCAGCATGGCGGTACAACATGGTTCTTCATTACGGCCGACTATGCTTTTGGCAAGTCCTTGCAACAGGACACGACCACGGCCATCAATGGAGTTGGCGGCAAGGTCCTTGGGTCGGTCCTGGCCCCCCTCAATGCGCCAGATTTTTCCTCTTACCTGCTCCAGGCACAAGGGTCCGGCGCCAAGGTGATCGGGCTGGCCAACGCCGGCGGCGACACCATCAATTCCATAAAGGCGGCTTCTGAATTCGGCATCAACAAGAAGCAGACGCTGGCCGGGTTGCTGGTGTTCATCACCGACATCCATGCTCTTGGCTTGCAAGTGACCCAAGGCATGTATGTAGCGGACGGCTTCTACTGGGACCTGAACGACGCAACCCGGAAGTTCGGCAAGGCCTTTATGGCCAAGGCCAACAAGATGCCGACCATGGTGCAGGCAGCCGTTTATTCCTCCACGCTGGAGTATCTGCGAGCGGTGCAGGCCGCCGGCACCGACGATGCAGACACTGTGATGAGGAAGCTGAAGGAGATGACCCTGAATGACGCATTCGTAAAGAACGGGAAGATCCGCGCGGATGGACGCATGGTGCACGACTTCTATCTCTTCCAGGTGAAGTCGCCCGGCGAATCGAAAGGCGACTGGGACTTCTACAAACTGGTGGCGACGGTTCCCGGCGACCAGGCATTTCAGCCTCTCTCGGCCTCGCGCTGTCCGATGATCAAGAAATGACACTCAGAGACGGAGCAGAGGTAATTTCACTGCTCCGTCGTTGCCACGCGAACAAAGATGAGCGAAGTCTTCGGCATCCCGCTTCCGGCGCTCTTGGGCCAGCTTATGCTGGGTCTGGTCAACGGGTGTTTCTATGCAATGCTGAGTCTTGGGCTGGCAATCATCTTTGGCATGCTCAATATCATCAACTTTGCGCATGGCGCGTTGTACATGATGGGCGCGGTCTTCACCTGGATTGCGCTGGCACAATTCGGAATCGGGTATTGGTGGTCACTGCTTCTGGTGCCTCTGGTGATCGCGCTGTTCGGAGTCATGGTCGAGCGCACCATGCTGCGGCGGCTATACAAGCTGGACAATCTCTATGGCCTGCTTTTGACTTTTGGGATCGCGCTGGTCACTGAGGGCCTATTCCGGCACCGTTACGGTGTCTCAGGCCTTCCTTATTCAATCCCCGAAGCTTTTTCCGGCACCTTCAACCTCGGCTTCATGTTTCTGCCGAAATATCGTGCCTGGGTCATTGCTGCGTCTTTGCTGACCTGCTTCACGACGTGGTTTGTGGTCGAGCGGACGCAGCTGGGAGCCTACCTGCGCGCGGCGACGGAGAATCCCCAACTGGTGCAGACGTTTGGGATCAATGTGCCCGCCATGATCACGATCACGTATGCCGTAGGCGTGGGTTTGGCTGGTCTGGCGGGAGTATTGGCCGCTCCCGCAACTCAGATCAGCCCGCTCATGGGAACGAACTTAATCATTGTCGTGTTCGCCGTCGTGGTGATTGGCGGAATGGGTTCGATCTTGGGATCGATTGTCACCGGGCTGGGACTCGGGCTGATAGAAGGGTTGACCAAGGTCTTTTATTCGCAGGCGTCAAATTCGGTCGTGTTCCTGATCATGGCTCTCGTTCTGCTGGTTCGACCGGCGGGACTGTTTGGCAGGGAGCGATGATGCCGAATCTTTCCAAAGTGAGGCTTGCCGGTTATGGCGCTCTGCTGGCCGCCGGCCTAGTTGCGCCGTTCGTCGCCTACCCCATCTTCCTCATGCACGCCTTGTGCTTTGCCCTGTTCGCCTGCGCCTTCAATCTGCTGCTGGGCTATACCGGGTTGCTCTCGTTCGGCCATGCCGCCTTCTTCGGGACTGCGGCCTACGTTACCGGCCACGTAGTGAAAACGATGGCTGTTCCTCCAGGACTAGGGGTCCTGGCAGGGACCGCGGCCGCAACCGCTGTGGGGTTTGTTTTCGGCAGCCTGGTGATTCGTCGCCAGGGAATTTACTTCGCGATGATCACGCTGGCCCTGGCGCAGTTGATGTACTTCTTCTTCCTGCAGACCTCGTTCACCGGCGGAGAAGACGGAATTCAGGGGATACCGCGCGGACACTTCTTGTGGATGGTTAACTTAGCGGATGACCGGAAGCTCTATTACGTCGTTCTGGCCACATTTCTCTTCGGCTTTGTGGTGATTCACCGCACTATACACTCGCCGTTCGGGCAAGTGCTGAAGGCGATCCGTGAAAATGAGCCGCGGGCCGTCTCTCTCGGGTATGACGTTAATAAATACAAGCTGCTGGCCTTCGTGATCTCGGCTGGCCTGTCGGGACTCGCCGGAGCTATGTACGCTATCGTGTTCACGTTTGTCACCTTGACCTCATCGGATTGGCACACCTCCGGTGAGGTGGTTCTGATGACTTTGCTTGGCGGACTGGGCACCGTGTTCGGACCCATCGTGGGAGCGTTCGCGGTAGTAACGCTGCAAACCCAACTCGCCGACAAAGTTGGTTCCTTGGTCACCGTGATCATGGGTGCCATGTTTATAGGGTGCGTTCTGCTCTTCCGCCGGGGAATCGTGGGCGAGGCAGTTGGCTTATACAATCGCGTGCTGGGTAGGCGACCGTACTGATCCGCTCCACGTTGATCTGCGACGTAGTTGCGCAACGCTGCGCGCTCATCAACGAGCGTAAGCTGATCGCCGGCAACACTGATGGGCGGCCTGAATGGAGGACATGTCGATCTCAAGAACTGGGTGATTACGGTGAGAAAGAGAAGTTGGAACAGCCAGGTGACCGACAGCAAGAGCCGGTGCCCGCGCCTGTTCCGTATTTCCCCACGGCTGGCTGAACGGCTGGCTTATTGGTTGAGGGCCGGGAGGCCGACGTACCCACTATTCGTGACCAGCACCGGGTATCGCTTGCACCCTGAGAGCCTGTCGCAGCGCGTCCCGAGGCCAATGCTACCGGAGAAGCAGCAAAAGGGGCGACGCAACTGGCAAGGCAAGGCGGAAGAACAGCAAGCCGTCTACGAGAACCGGCGGCGGGTACGAAGCGAGTACGGCAAGAGCTTACTGTGGCGAGTTGGCGGAACGCAGCTTTGCGCATTGCTACGAAACCGGCGGCCTGCGGCGCTACCATCTGCGCGGACGGGACAACATTTTAAAGCGACAGTTGGTTCATGTTGGCGCGTTCAACCTGGGTCTCATTCTGCGCCACCTGCTCGGTGCGGGCACGCCGCGAGAGCTGAGCAACCGCTCCGGCCAGCTTGTTCTGAGCTTATTCTTGCTGCTCTCGTACGGAAATGGGCAGCAACGATGTCGTAGTAGCCGTATCTCGCCATCGGCCACCAAGTACGTCGCAAAATCGCGTACCCGGCTGCGCCGCCCACTGTGCAGAAAATCGACTCCTTCCACCACGGCCTGCTAG
>PMWW01000156.1 GCA_003165795.1 Acidobacteriaceae bacterium | reverse complement strand
GATGTTCAACAGCCGCGCCAGCCCTCCCACGTTAATGTCGAAAGTCTCGGCGGGGATATGCCAACTGGTGGGCACGAAGACTTGTCCGGCAAGGTTATAAACCTCATCCGGCGAAGCTTTGGCAAAAGCGACTTCCAACGAGACCGTGTCGCGCATGTCACCATACAGGATTTCAACCTTGTCCTGGATATGATTGAGCCAGCGCATGGTTCCGGACTCACGACGCACCAAGCCGTAGACGCGATATCCGAGATCCAAGAGGTATTCGGCAAGATAGCTGCCGTCTTGCCCNNCTGAAAAAGTCGGATTTCGACATGTTTCGAAGGAGCGCACCTTCAGCTGCGCCGTCCTAAGCCCTTTATTCTTGTCATTCCGAGCGGACTTCAGCCCGCGAGGAATCTGCTTTGAGGACTTTTTCAGCAGCCTGCTAGAACCTCACATCCGTGACGAAGCGTGTTAGTTACAACATTCTTGCCATTCAAGAATACCGTATACGGAGCAGAACCGCTTGCCGCCTTCGGCGGGAGTTCGCGCTACTGGATCAGCGACCTCCTCTTCCCAGAAGAAGGATTTTCACGGTTGAAAACATAATGAAAAGGTCGAGCCCGAAGGAGACGTTCTTTATATAAAACAGATCGTAAGCCAGCTTCTCGCGGTTGTCTTCCAGGGTGGCATTATAGCCGCGGTTGATTTGTGCCCAGCCGGTAGCGCCCGGCTTCACCAGCCAGCGTTCCTTATAGAACGGAATATTGGCGGCGCATTCCTCTTCCTGCTCCGGAACAAAAGGGCGTGGACCGACAAAAGCCATATCGCCCTTCACGATGTTGAACAACTGCGGCAATTCGTCGACCCGCGTCCGCCGCAGCCATTTACCGACCCGCGTGACGCGTGGATCTCCATCTTCAACCGGCGTCAGTTTCTTCTTGTCCGAGCCGGCGTACATGGACCTGAACTTGAACACGGTAAACAGCTTCCCACGTTCACCAACCCGTTGTTGATGGAAAATGGCCGGCCCCGGTGAGTCCAAGCGGATGGCAACGGCGGCCAGCAGCATCAGCGGTGACGTCACCACGATGGCGAGACCTCCCAAAACCAGCGAGACCAGCCGCTTGTACAAACGGAGAGCCGTGCGCACGTGGAATCCGGGCGAGAATAGCAACCAACTCAGGCGCAGGGAGTCCAAGGGGATCTTGCCGGTGATACTTTCGTAGTATTCGGGACCGTCCTGAATGTAGACCCCGCAGGTTTTCAGCTTCAGCAGCTTGTCCACTTGCAGTTTGCCGCGACGATCACCCATGGTGATGACGATGCGCTGCACGTTATGCTGCAGCGCTACCTGCTCCAGATCGCTGTCATCGAATCGGGGAACTTTGGGCGCCAGGGAAGTGCTCTGGCCGACGAACCCAATAATGCGCACCCCGAGCTCGGAGCGATTGCCAACCTCCTCCATCAGCGGTCCCGCCAAAGGACCATCCCCATAGAAAATAGCGCGTTCCGAAAAACGGGGAGAGCGGTTCAGCACAAAGAAGAGTTTGCGCCAGGCCGGAACTGCGATGCCGACAATCGCCACTCCGACCCACAATGTACTGCCGCTCAGCCGGACTTCGGGAAAAGCATAGTAGAGCACTGCCAAGGTGACGAACGAGCAGCCCAATACGCCTACCAGCCGGGTCACCACCTCGCGGCGATTGGACAGCACAATGGAGTCGTAGAGATCGAAGTAGTACATCAACAGAACGAAGACCCCAACGATCAGGCCAATTCGTCCCAAGCCGTTGTCGTACAGAAGATAGATGTTGGCGTCTGCGGTTGTTCCTGCCCAAAGCACTACCGCCAGTACAAAGCCGAAGGTGACGAGTATGGCCTCGGTCACCGTAAGCAACAGCGTACGGGTAGGGAAATAGGCGTTGAACAAACGAATCATGCCGAAGCCGCTTTTGCGCTCTCCGCTTCCTTCTTCGCTTGTTTCTTGGCTTCCTTCTTTGCCTTACCTGAAGAATTGTTACTGCCGTAGTAACGATCGTAATCAATGTTCAACATGGACGCTTGATTCAGCACCGTGCCCAGAAGCTTGGACTTCTCGATGGAGTCGAGCGCCTTGTTGAGCACTTTGCGCCGAGTATAGCCTTCGCGGACGACCACTAGCACACCGTCACATAGACGGGCGAGCGAGGCAGAGTCGGCCATAGGCAACATGGGGGTCGCATCGAGTATCACCCAATCGAAGCTGGACGAGATCGCTTCCAGCATCTTGGCGAAACGGGCCGATTCCAGCAGAGGCATTGGCTCAGCCATGGGTTGGCCGGCGGCCAGAAACCATAGCGGCAGACCACTCACCTGGTATAGCGCGTCTTCCAGCGCTAACTTGCCTGCGCTCCACTCCGAGATCCCAAGCAGGGGCGCCGAGGTCAACAACGTGCTAGCGGTGGGGCGGCGGAGATCGGCTTCAATCAGCAGAATGCGTTCGTTGGGGCGACGGGCCATCGACAATGCCAGATTGACGGCCACCACCGACTTGCCTTCGTCACAAACCGAGCTGGTGATGAGCAGTTTCTGCAGGCGACGCTTATTCTGCATGTGGGCCAGCCGGGTACTTAGTACCCGGAACATCTCGGCTCCCTTGCTGTCCGGATCGGCCAATGACACCAGGCGCTGCTCCGGCGTGGGAGTGGGATGAAGGACCCGATCGGCTGGCACTCTCAGCCAATTCGCCTCAACCGGTTCGGCGGCGGCGATACCCACCCCCGAGGCCCCGGCTGCTGCAGTTTCTGGCTGATCGGGAACCAAGGGCGAGGCACTTGGACTATCACCTTGGGACCGCTGTAATGCTTCGTACACTCGACTCATGGTTAGACTCTCCTCACGGCAGTAGTTTGCATCGGTTTGTCGTTTTCCAATTCCTGGTTATCCATGGTACGCAGTAAGCGGAACAGCGAACGCAGCATGCCTTCGCTGCTTTCCTCGCGTGCGGCCAAAGGCAGCGGAACTTCCTCCGGCAGGGCCGGACTTATCAAACGGAAGTCCGACGCAACTTCCGTGATCATATCGCCGGTGACCGGCCGCTGCTGGTTGGAAAAAGCGTTCACCATGGAGTTCTCGCAAAGGTTATTGATAATGCGCGGAATGCCCCGCGAATATTCGTGGATCTTGTCCAGTGCCTCAGGGGAAAAGATGGCTGGCTCGGGAGCCGCTCCAGCACGTTCCAGCCGCGCCAGTATGTAGGCATGGGTCTGCGGGCCATCCAGCGGCTGCAACTGACAACGCAGGGAAACGCGCTGCTTCAGCTGCCGTAATTCGGGGGAGTCTAGCACGATATCCAGCTCCGGCTGCCCCATGAGAACGATCTGCAGCAGCTTCTGTTGCGAGGTTTCAAGATTGGTGAGCAGCCGAATCTCCTCCAACAACTCAGCCCGGAGAGCCTGGGCCTCATCGACCACCAGCGCGGTGATCAAGCCGCGGGCATGACGCTGGATGAGGAAGCGATTCAAGTCCAGCAGCATTTCGGTCTTGGTTCGTCCCGCGTGGGGAAGTCCCAAGTCGGCCATGATGTACTGGAAAAACTCCACCACCGGCAATAAGGGATTGAAAACGTAGCCGAAAGCGACATTGTTCTTGCGCAGCTCCGACAGCAAGCAACGCACTAACAGGGTCTTTCCCGTGCCCACCTCGCCGGTGATCACGATAAACCCCTTGCGGCGACCAACCCCATAGTGCAGGTTTGCCAGGGCCTCGTTGTGGCGCGGCGTAGGATGATAGAAAAATGGGTCAGGGCTAATCTCGAATGGATTGCGCGTCAACCCAAAAAATTGTTTATACATGCACTATCCCCACAAATAGGCGTAGGCTACCGCCGACGGAAGCAGGATGGCCACCGCCAAAGCCGCCGCTGCGGCCAGCCATGGTTTCCAGCGGGCAAGACGAATTTCCCGCGGCGTCGGCAGCGGAGGAATCTCGCAGAGTACCGGCAGACTCACAGCTTCGGTGAGCGCTTGTTCGCTACGGATACGATCATCCAGAACTTCCGATCCGAACCCGAAGAGGACTGCCAGGGCCAATCCTACAGCGATCGCACCCAGGGAAAACTTGAAGCGATCGGGGAACGAAGGCTTGTCCGGCAAACTGGGCGGATCGACGACCCGGAACTGCGCTCCCTGTTGCTGTCTTTCCAAGCTGGTCGCCAGCTGGGATTGTTCCTTCTTGGCGAGCAGTTCGACGTATTCCTTCTTCATATTGCCGAAATCGCGCACCATGTCGCCCATCTCAGCTTCCACCGCCGGGGTGGCATTCAGGCGCGCCTGGTAAACCTGAGCAGACTGCTGCAGCCGCTGCATTTCCTGCGTGGTCTGCTGAATTTCTATTCCGTTGATCTTCATCTGACTCTTCAACTGCACCAAGGGCGCCATGGCCTGCAGTTGGGAAGGCGTAGCGTCATTGGACTCAATTTTCTCCTTCGCCTCCGCAGCCATGTCCTTCTTCAGCTTTTCCAGACTGGCGATGGTTTCCTTTAGTTTCTTAACGTCGGGATGATCATCGGTGTATCTGGATTCCATGTCGGCCAGCGAGGTACGCGCGTTTTCCAGATCTTTGTCGATGGCGACCGGCACACCGGCCGCATCGCTCACGGTTTGATATTGGCTCTGCAGCGAACTCAGATAGGTTTGTTGCTGGATGGCCCGTTCGCGAGCGGCCGAAGCTGCCTGCATTTGCGACTGGATTCCCTGGAGGATTTGGATATTGCTTTGCAATTGTTGGGGCAACGAGCCTTCGTGCTGCGCTTCGAAAGCTCGCACTTTGGCCTCATTGTCCTCCAGCGCCTGTCCCAGGGACCTCACTTGTGAATCCAGGAACAGCGTAGTCGCTTCCGACTGCTCCTGGCTGGCCCGCACGTTCTCATCGACAAAGAACGAGGTGAGGGCGATGGTCACCTTCTGGGCGATGGCCGGATCCTTGGCCGCATAGGAAATCCTAAAGGCGACCAGTTCCGACTGCTTGCCGGTGTTGGTAGGAGTCTCGACCAGCTCCAGCTTGGTATCGTCGCGCATTTGCTTCACTTGGTCATCTTGCGAATTGGCATCGTTGGGATACAAGTGAAACTTCTCGATGAGATTGAGCAGCCGGGTGCGGCTCAACACCTGGGCCTCCATGCTCTGTACCCGGTCGGCGAGGTCGACTTGCACGTTAGGTGTCACCAGATTGCTCGGGACCTTGGGAGGTTCGACCAGCACCAAGCTTTCCGACTTGTACTTGGCGGGAATGATCCACGCCGATGCAAATACTATCAACCAACCGAAAAACAGCGGACCCAAGAGCCACCACTTGCGGCGGACCACTATTTTCCAATAGTCATCAATACCTTGTACTGATCTCTGATCATCGAATTCTTCCATCATGAATCACCGTCCAAGAGAGTGGCCCCAGCTGTACTGAAGCGTGATTGCGATGCGGTTGTCGATCCAGTGCGGTGTCGAGTAACCTGGAATGTTGTTCTGTCGCTGGTCAATCACCGCATAATACATGTTGGCGCTCCACGCCTGATTGATGGTCCGCGAAACACCCACCTGCGCCATAAGTGAATTGAGATACTCGTTGGCTTGAAAAGCCGAGATGGAAACGTTATTACCGTACATTACCCCAGCCAGGAAAGCCCAGCGCGCGTTCAGGGGGCGCCGGTAGTCGGCACTGAACATATAGAGGCGTACCACCCCCAGCAGGCCGCCACCGTTGGTGACTCGATGGCTGAACCTGGCGTGAAATGCGTTATGCGGTGCCGCCCAGGTGAAGGTTGCTCCCTCGGCGATGTCAAAATCCGAGGTATGCACCGCCTGATAGTAGCAACCATAGCCTGGAATACAAAAGACCGGGACGATGTCTTTGCTGTTGGTCAACTCCGGACCGACCCAGCCGGAAATGCTCATCCCGGGATTGATTTGGTAGCTGAGAAACCCCTGGAAGGTCTGAATTCCCGCGCGCTCCTGACCGTGACCAAAGTCGAGCGCACTGAATTCGTATCCCCCGCCACCGGCGTACCGGGCCGAGAACCGGTGCTCATAAAACGCCGAGCCAGCCCACATATAGGAGTTCTGTAGCTCCAGGAATGCCGATTGTTGGTAGCGTATGAAATTCTCGAATCCGGAAAAATCGAGGGTGTCATGCGCACCTAGCATGTATGTAATGTCCGCAGTACCCGTATTCGTCTGGAAAGTAGTTTGCGGTATATAAATCGTAGGATTGGGATCGTTAAATGTCGGGAGGGAGTTGATGGTCAAGTAAGGCTGGAAAGGGTCTGAACTATAGATATAACTGTCCTGCAGCGTCATCTGCCAGCGCTTGGCAAACTGCCAAAGCACGCTGGCGCCAGCTGCCTGAGTCAGGTAGCTGGAATAGTTCCCCGGCCCCCCGAGATACTGCATTGTACCCCCACCATAGTTCAGGCTCCAGTTCAGCTTGGGGCGTATCTGCGTTATGCCGAAGGTCCCGGATACGGTAGCCAATCCCAGCCAGTCGCTTTGAGCGCCGCCACCCGCGTTGCTGTCTGAAGAAAGTCCAGTGGACAACGAAAACCGCACGCCCGTGTTGGCGGTAACTTCATTGAGCATCGACAGCGGCGGCAACTGTTCAGGATGGCTGAAAGCCGGCTGCGGGCCAGTCGTGGTCTGCTGGGATGAGTCGCTGGAATCGCTGGGCGACGAGTTGCCCGAACCGTTCTGCGGCGAGTTGCTGGAGTTGTTCTGCGTAGTACCGTTCTGCGACAAGTTGCTCGAACTGCCCTGCGCCGAGTCGCTAGAACTACTCGGCGTAGAACCGCTCGGGGATGAGTCAACTGGGCCGTTCTGCGACGGATCCATCGAGCCGGCTTGGGAGCCGTTCTGTGACGAATCCGTTGAGCCGCTTTGCGACCACGCGGCTGGCCCGTACCACAGCGCCAGTACGATCAGGATCGGTCCGAGTTGTCGTTTCATCGCATCCTCCTCTTGCTCTTGTGCGAGAAGCCTGCTCTTATGGGACCACGAGGGTGTCGTGGGGCTGCAACTGGATGTTCTGGGCCATGTTCTTGCCCTTGATGACCTGTTTGTAGTTAAACTTCAGTCTCTCCTGGTTGCCATCCGGGCCCGTCCGCAGCACGTAGATTTTCTTCTGCTTGGCGAAATCCCTAAACCCGCCGCAGAGCGCGATGCCATCAAGCACGGTCATGGGGCGAGTGAGCGAGTAGTATCCCGGCTTCGCCACCTGGCCCACAATGTTATAGCTCATGCTGTTTACCGCCGTGACAATGACCGTCACTTGCGGGTCCGAAATGACTTTCTGCAGGGCAGTCACGATCTGATCTTGCAATTGGACCGGAGTCAATCCCACCGCTTTGATCTCGCCGATTAAGGGGAGAGTGATCATGCCGTCGGGGCGGACGGAAACAGCCCGGGAAAGCTCGTTCTCTTTCCAGACATTGATCGCCAAAACATCGTCGATCCCGATGATATAGTTGTCGGCGCGAATGCCGGCCACGCGCGAAGCGGGAGTGTCGGTGGGCGGAAGTGGCGTCGCCTTGGCAACACTATTCCCCGAATCCTTGGCCGCATCGCTTGCGCCCGGCAACACCGGCTTGGCGTTAGTCGTAGAATCGGTCGACTCCTGCGCATATACAAAGGGCAGCGCCGCCACCAGCACCACCATCAGAACTATTGCCTTTAAGACTGCACGTCTTTCCCCGCTGGGTCCTTGCGAATACATCCTTGCACCTCGATCTAGATTACTCGGCCTTATCTGCCTCATTCTTGGTCGTGGAACTGGCGCGCCGCTGCGGAATGCCAACCTCTTTGAGTTTATACAGCAACGCACGGTAGCTGATATCGAGCGAACGCGCCGCCTTCTTCCGGTTCCAATTATTTGCGTGTAGTGCATTAAGAATAATACGTGCTTCCAGTTTGCGGACCGTCTGCCGGGTCAGTTTCTTCAGGGAAATCGGACCGTCCGTCATGCGTCCATCGACCGCGTCGCGTTCGTTGGGCTCCAGCAGTTCGCTCAAAATGACATCTTCGGTCCCCATCACCACGTACCGCTTGATCAAGTTCTCCAACTGCCTTATATTGCCTGGCCACGAGTAACGCTGCATTTTGGCCATCAACGCCGGCCGCACCATCAGCGCCCGGCCGTTAAGCTTTTCGTTGTAATACTGCAGCAGGTAGTCGGAAATGATGGGCAGATCCACTGCCCGCTCGCGCAGCGGCGGCAGGTGAATGGTCATGGTCGCGATGCGATAAAACAGGTCAGGACGAAAGTTGCCCTGCTCGATTTCCTCGTGCAACTCGCGGTTGGTCGCGCACACCACCCGGACTTCGACTTTCTTGTCCTCCTGCGCTCCAATCCGGCTAAATTGGCCATCTTGCAATAATTGCAAGAGCTTAGCCTGCAGCATGGGGTCAAGCTCGGCAATCTCGTCGAGAAACAGCGTGCCACGGTGCGCCATCTCTACTCGCCCCGGCTTGGGGTTGAAGGCTCCGGTAAATGCTCCTCGCTCGTAGCCGAACAATTCACTTTCCAACAAGGTACCGGGAATCGCCGGACAGTTGACCTTTACGAATGGTCCGTTTGCCCAAGGGGAGTAGAGATGTAACAGCCGAGCAACGATGTCTTTTCCGGTACCACTTTCCCCGGAGACCAAGACGGAAAGATTGGCCCCCGCGACCCGCTCCAGCTTTTGGCGCACGTCGCGCATGGCCGGTGTCTGGCCAAAAATCACCGGCTCGGGAGGAAGCTGTTGGACCGTAATGGCACTTTCGTTATTCGAGCCCGCCAGCAGTGGCATCTCACCCTCTGTCTTGCCCTGAACGTTGACCGTACCAATGAATTGCATTTCTTGCGCCAAGTTCCTGCACATTGCAAACTGGTGCGCACATTGGCTATAAGCTATTAATATAATTATATTTATATCAGATAACTAGACTCTAAGATAGCTCTAATGATGGGCTAAAGAGAAGCGTTTTGCGCTTGCATATGTGAAAATGTTTTCACTCGGAGGAAGTGACTTTCCCTGCTGGCCGGAGCTTGCCGGTCTCCAACCCCGATTGATGGTTCAGCAGTGGCTCCTGAAACTGCAGTCCCAGCAGAAAATACTGCCGATCCGCCGTACATCGCAGCACGGTGGCATGGAGGAGAGAAACCGAGCGAGGGAGTTGCGCCTTGTTGACCAAGGCGACAGGAATCTCCAGCGAGATTTGGGTGCCAGGATCGAGGTAGCGGCGGGTAGCTAGGAGCAGTCCTCCCGCCGAGAGATTCAAGGCGGTGGCGAACTCCAAGAACTCCTCCCCACTGGCGCTGGTTCCGCGGACAAAGAATGGAATGGAGATGGGTAGCCGGTCCCAGCCGCGGCGCTCGGCGACGGATACGGTTCGACGCACTGCGATCTCCTACGTTACAAGTCTGTAACGCACATCGGTAACCAAACCAGAAATTTGGCTAACCGCTTATTTTTGTTTGGCATGTACGATACTGCACCCCCCCTCTACTATGGGCCACATCGCAATGTATTGCGGCTGAGGAGAAGAGGAATACCCGCAAAAAGTGAAAACGAGTTCCTGAAAGGGAAACTAGTTTGCGACTTTCTCCCAAGAATTAATCAATTTAGCGTTGACAATGCACCAGGTTGCGGTAAGATCAGTTCTCCCCCTGTAGAGTGTTTCCGCTCTATTTCCCGAGGAACTGGCAACTGCTAAACCAAAGGCTGACTTTTGTCGAGAATATGCCTGTGGAACAAAGATTAGGGATCTTTCCTGAGAGCCCGAAGCAGTGGTTACGTTACCGCTCCAGGAAAAGGAATGGAGCCGTTCCCATGCAACCCGCGAAGATGTCGCCGGTAAGGCACAAGCTTGAGCTTGTGGGTGACGAGCATTGCAGTTGCTGTCGCGATGCTTTGGCTTCCGCAGCCCACGAGCTGAAAACCCCGCTCGCGATCATGGGGGGCTATCTTCACTTGTTGCTGGCGGAAAAACTGGGCCCGCTTAACCCTCGCCAGATCGAAGTGCTCACCGAGATGCAGGCCAACGGCGTGCGGCTCTCAAACTTCATCCAGAACCTCTTGACTTATACCGCCCTCAAGGTTGACCGCTTCGAGATGCATTATGAAGTGGGCGATGTGGATGGCTGTATCCGTGAGATCGCTGAAGTTTGGGCACAACGGTTTCAGGACAAAGCGGTCGCCTTTTATTTCCTGCCCAGTGGGAAGCTGGAGTCCTTCCCCTTCGACTATTACAAGATCCAGCACGTGGTTTCGAACCTGCTGGACAATGCGATGAAGTACACTCCCGCTTCAGGGACCGTGTGGCTGCACGTGGAACCCTACTTTTGGGAGCGGAGAACGGTGCAGCGGCAACCGACGGTAGAGCGCCGCCGGCAGCGAGTGCACGCCCCTAACTGCTGTCGGATCTCGGTTGCCGACACCGGCCCCGGTATCGCGCCGGAGTTTCAACAAGAGATCTTTGACGAATACTTCCGCCTCACTCCCCAGGGGACGCGAGCGGAAGGCTACGGACTGGGCCTGGCCATTGCACGTCGCCTGGTGCAGTCTGCAGGCGGAAAAATCTGGGTTGAGAGTGAGCCTGGCGCGGGCAGCAAGTTCTCTTTTCTGGTGTTGCTAAACCCCTCACCCAAGCGCCTCGCGGAGGATCAATGAGCGCCGGCCACATTCTGGTGGTGGACGATGAACCTAGCATGCTGAAGTACCTCCAGACCGTCCTGGAGCTGGATTCTTATCGCGTCTCAACCGCTTCCAACGGTCTGGAAGCCGTCGAGAAGGTGCAGCGCGAAACTCCCGACTTGGTGCTGCTGGACATGGTGATGCCCGGCGCTGACGGGCTGGAAACTTTGCAACGCATCCGCGAAACGAAGCCCTCGACCAAGGTGGTCATGTTGTCCTGCGTGCGCGACACCCGCAAAGTCGCCCAAGCCATGCGCCTCGGCGCTCAGGACTATCTTTCCAAGCCCGTGCAGAAGGAAGAGATGGACGAGGTGCTGCGCTTCTGTCTGGAGAACACTGAGCCCGGTGGTCCCGGCGCAGGCGAGGCCATCGAAGTCAGCGAGGGCGTGTATTTCTTTTCCGCCACCCAGCAGATGCGTCAACTGCGCGCTCATGCCATGCAAGTGGCGCGCTTCGATTTCCCCGTGCTGCTGTTGGGCGAAAGCGGCACTGGCAAAGAGGTGTTGGCCCATCTCATCCACAAGTATTCCGATCGCGCCCACCGAACATTCCTCAAGGTAAATTGTGCTGCCGTCCCCAGCGAGCTGCTGGAGAGCGAACTGTTCGGCTACGAGCCCGGGGCCTTCACCGGCGCCAACAAAGCTAAGCCCGGCAAGTTTGAGCTATGCAACAAGGGCACGCTGCTGCTCGACGAAATTGGCGAGATGTCTCCTGCCCTGCAAGCCAAGCTGCTGCAGGTTTTGCAGGACGGTCAGTTCTCCCGCTTGGGCGGCCGTAACACCGTGAAGGTCGATGTCCGCGTTCTAGCGGCGACCAACATCAACATGCCGCAGGCCATTGCCCAGAAGACCTTCCGTGAGGATCTCTATTACCGATTGAACAGCTTCGTGCTGCGCATGCCGTCGTTGCGCGAGCGCCGCGAAGAGGTTCCCATGATGCTGCGGCATTTCATGATTCACCTCGCCGATCGCTACGCCTGCGCGCCGCTCAACGTTTCCCAGCGCTTGGTGGAGGCTTGCGAGAATTACCCTTGGCCCGGAAACATTCGCGAAATGGAAAACTTCGTGAAGCGCTATCTGGTTCTGGGCGACGAGACGGTTGCGATATCTGAGCTTCAGAAGGGCACCTCCCGCGGCGCCCAAGAGGGGACCGTCATTTCCATGGGAGAGAAACCGGCCCAGCCGCGACCCGATCTGAAAGAGATGGTCCGCAATCTCAAGAATGGCGCGGAGATGGAAGTGATCGCCGAGGTGCTGGAAGAAACCGCCTGGAACCGCAAACGCGCCGCCACCAAACTCAACATCAGCTACAAAGCGCTGCTCTATAAGATCAGGCAGTACGATATCCGTCCCCGACAAGCAGGATGACCTGGTCCCAGTTATGGGGATGGTTTGAGTACCGGCTACTCCGTGGCAAGTAAGCAGTACCCACGCTGTGCCACCGAGGGGGCGTATCTGCGGGCCGGGCTAGTTGTGTAGTATTCGCGCCATTTCACCGTTCACAAAGGGCCCCAGGTTGCATCGTACCGGTAGCCATTGGGTTTCGGCGGCTTTTCTGCGCCGCTGGTTGGGGCCGCCAGCGTCAACTGAGATGGGCATAGTGCAATTGGGGATCGACACTTCATGTTCAAACGGAGGAAATACCATGCTAGGAGAATTGCTCGGAGAAAACGCGGGCAGGCGAACCGTGAGAAGGGTGCTGGGAACGGACCCGCTGACGGTGGAGGTATCTTTTGAGGCGAGTGGCCAGATGCTGGGAGTCAACACCAACGGACTCGGGACGTACACCTCGGTTGTGAGGGCTGACGGAAGCGTCTTTGGAGAAGGACAAGGCGCGGACTTTACCGCCGATGGCGAGATGATCTCGTGGAAGGGATCAGGACAGGGAAAACTCGGAACAGACGGCTCGGTCAGTTACCGCGGGATTCTGTATTTCCGGACGACATCGCAAAAGCTGGCGCGGTTGAACGCATCGCCCGGCNNCTTCGAATATGAGGTTGATGTGGAGGGAAAGACGCGGACGAAGATTTGGGAGTGGAAGTAATTGGCTAGCCAGCTAAACTCAATCTTGAAATCACAACCTATTGGAAAGGACAACTAAATGAAGAGATTGCTAATGTGTTTCACCCTGGTTCTGATGGCGTTGGCGGCTCAGGCGCAGATGGGTGGCAGTATCGAGAAGGCAGTCGCCAACCTGGAGCAGCAGTGGGTGGCAGGCGCGAAGATAGGCAACCCGGACTCGGTCGCTCCGCTGCTGGCCGACAACTTCATTAACCTGAACAGCGATGGAACTACCCAGGATAAGGCCCAGACCCTGGCCGCGCTCAAGGGAGGTAAGTGGGAAATCAACGAGATCACCGACGTAAAGGTAACTACGTTTGGGAACACGGCGATCGCCACCGGTGCGTGGCAAGGCAAAGGTACGGCCGGCAGTGGCAAGGCAGTGGATGCCCACGAACGCTGGGTGGACACCTGGATGAAGATGCCGAGTGGAAAATGGCAATGCATCGCTAGCGGAAGTGCGCCGGCGAAGATGTAGCCCGGCGACAACTGGCTTTGCGCGGAACGAAAGAACGTGCTTGCGCAAAGCCAGTCCCGCCCCTCGGTATCATTGGCCGATCCCACCAAGCTAAGAAGTGTTCTGGATGTCAACTGCGCCCGCCGCACTGCAGCGTGTCTCTTGGTTGCGGCCGAAATACGTGCTCTTCGCCCTCATCGGCGTGATGGTGGCATACGTTCTCCGTCAGAATTAAGATTGCGATTTATCCATTGTGTGAGGAGTCAGTTACTGGCAGACGCGACGGCGCCAGTTCCCTCTCGACGATCCAAACGCCATTTTCCGCTAGCTCTCTTGAAATGAAAGGTGATGGTATGGCGCACAGGAGGAATTTGGTGCTGCCCCTTGATGACGTAGGTAATAGCCTCTTTGCACGTCCATTCCGCCGTGTCGCCGGAAAGCGCCGGCGAACCTTCGCAATCATCATTCAATCTGATCGAGGTTAATCCTACAAAAGTCGTCTTAATTGCGTCAGCCTGCGTCTGGGTTAGGGACGGCCATTCCTGCCGTATTGCATTGATATCCATGGAGTCGTAAGCACCTTTAAATCTAGCCATGGTTTCTTTAATGGCTTGCACGTCCGCGGGATTGGGCTCTACCCCGATAGAAATTTTGGCATTGGTGCTGCCGCCGCTTCCTTTTGCTGTCAGCACGTAAGTAGTTACTCTTGCCGGCGAAACATCGTGCTCACCGCTTGCCGAAACTGTACCTATGCCGGGATCAATTCGAACTTCTGTCGCATTTTGGGTTGTCCATTTGAGGCTGGCGGTCTGCCCTGGAGTAATTTGCGGCAGACTGGCACCGAACGAGGTAATAACGGGAGCCGCTGGTTTGAGGCTGGCAACCAGGTAGGTCTTCCCATTTGCTTTTACTTGTACGCTGGAAGAGTACGGTTCGTGTCCACTCAAACTAGCCTGCACCAAATGCTCGCCAGGCGTGACTTTCACCGGGAAAACTCCTTCACCATCCGCAATACCCGACATCTTTCCGTCTATCTGGACTTCCGCTCCTGGATTGGACTTGATAACGAGGTAGGTGTCGGCCGGTGACGCGGGAGCGGAGGACGTCACGAGTTTGAAGCTAACCTCTTTCTCCGTGTTGGCCACAATTTCAATTGGCTGTCCCGGCGAATCTTTATAGCCTGCCTTATGGATCTCAATCTTGTAGCTTCCTTCGTTCAACTGCATCTTCGCTTGGTTGTCGTGTCCCGTAAAGCCCTTCAATTGTCCATCGACCAGGATGTCGGCTCCGGGGACATTGCTCTGCACCAACAGGTCCCCGATCTTGACGGCAGGCGGTGGAGGCGGCGGTACGAGGTTCATTGCCGCAACCAGACTCTCCCGCTCGCCGGGGTTCACACTAATGCTGGTGGAATAAGGTTGGTACGCATTCAAACTCAAATGTAGCGAATGCTCGCCCGGTGGAACTTTGACGGTGACTGTCCCATCCGCTCCTACGGTACTCGATACCTTCTCGTCGATTAGGACTTGCGCTCCGGGATTGGATTGGATTCTCAAGTAAGCCTCGGCTGGCGCCCGGGCACTAACACGCCACCACACCGCCAGGGTCGCCATCACAATGATTGCCAGGGCTGCCGCGCCGAACGCCAAGCCTCTCTTCTTCTTCGGAATATGCGGGACC
Organism: Acidobacteriaceae bacterium; assembly: GCA_003165795.1. Classification (GTDB taxonomy): domain Bacteria; phylum Acidobacteriota; class Terriglobia; order Terriglobales; family Acidobacteriaceae; genus Bog-257. The sequence goes on along the minus strand of PMWW01000156.1, from coordinate 23,844 downwards.
GGAGGTTTGTTCTCTGGTGGGGGAGCCGATTCCACTGGATTGGGCGCAATTTCAGATAAAGTTTGGGTGGGCTCATTACCGGTTATTACCGAAGGTGAAAGGTGCAAGTCGCGCCTAACCCGCTGTAAGTCACACTTTAGGTCTGACGCAGTCTGATAGCGGAGAGTTCGGTCCTTTTCCAGCGCCTTACTGATGATGGATTGCAGGTCCGGCGGTACGTTTGGATTGAATGTAATTAGCGGCGAAGGAACCTTGTGGAGAATCGCATCGACCGTTCCGGCCGAGGTATTTCCGGCGAAAGGCTGCCTGCCGGTCGCCATTTGGTATAGCACTGCGCCAAAGGAGAACAGATCGGTGCGTGCGTCCAACGGCTCTCCCAACGCCTGTTCCGGCGACATGTAGGCTACTGTGCCCAAGGCCACGCCTGGCAGGGTGAGATCTTCTCTCGCCATCGCCTCCTGAGACATTGTTTCCCCCGCGGCAGTTTCCAATGTTCCCCTGCGAGACGCACTCAGCTTGGCTAAACCGAAGTCAAGCAACTTCACAAAACCGTGCACCGTGACGAATATGTTGGCCGGCTTGATGTCGCGATGGATAATTCCTTCCGAGTGGGCGGCATCGAGCCCGGTGGCGATTTGGATTGCGAAGTCCAGGAACTGGTCAAGCGGCATGGCATGGTGAGCGATCCGATCTCTTAGCGTTTTGCCCTTCAGCAGCTCCATCGCCATGAAGCGATGGCCGTCGTAGTCGTCGATCTCATAGATAGTGCAGATATTGGGATGATTGAGGGCGGAGGCTGAACGGGCTTCGCGTTCAAACCGATGAAGCGCAGCTGGATCGCGGGAGTATTCAATCGCCAGGAACTTAAGCGCTACTTTGCGGCCAAGCCGCAGGTCCTCGGCGGCGTAAACCACACCCATCCCGCCGGAGCCCAACTTTTCCAGTAGGCGGTAGTGCGAGATGGTTTCGCCCGTCATGCGTAGATCCGTTGCGCGAATGTTAGCCGTGGTTGCGATACCGGTCAATAGTGGCTTAGGTTGCGATGCTCGCTTTGGCCGCGTTCCGGCGTACTACACTTTAGCGCCAGCACCTAAATGCTATTTACATGGAGGGGTTTCGGGTACAAGATGCAACCAACTTCATCGTCGAAAACCTCACCTAGGGTTCGCGAAGCCTGATTCTGGCCGCTTACGTTCGACTCTTTACTTGCCGACAGTTTGTATGTGGTTAATTCTGTGCCCTAAGGGGAAACAGCCGTAAGTTTTCTTTTGCGACATTTGAGGGGCATCGGAATATCCAAAATGGGACCCTCTGCCATGGGGCGTCGGCCCGGAAATTCGGCTCATTGTGGATTAAGGGTAAGGAGAAGTGGGAACGTTGGCGCAATACGAAGCCCCAAGCACTCGCCCTGAACGAAAGTACGAGAAGAAAAAGCTTGCGCCCCGTCGGTGGAGCAGGGCACAATCGACAGCCGTTCCATACCTTGGTAACCCTGGTTCACGGCATGGGACGCAGATTGTCCCTGCTGAACCGGCCAGCGCTACGGTCGGACTTGAGGCCGCTTCCAAAGGGCACGCTGTAGCAACTTGCTTCGCCCACTTTCCGTGTGCAGTCTCCAGAGCTGCTTTTGATAGGGGGGAACCCTCATGAACTCTTTGCGAGCAATCGTCACATCAAGCATCGCCGCGGCAGTTTTAGTTTCGTGCGTGGCAGCAAATGCCCAGGACGCAGCTAGCATTCAGAAGAAGCTGGTAGAACAGTTCCCTCTCACAAAAGCGACGGCGGACAGGACCGACATTGTAACTGCGGGCGCCGTTCTGGTACTTGAGAAAGACAACTTGCTGATGTACACGGTGACGACAACCGTCCCGCCGCAGAACACCTACAAGAACGGGAAGATTTCCCATGGCGTCTTCGATGCAACGAATAAGAGTTCATGGTTGGGGCGTGTGCCTGGGCTGTCATCGGTAGCAGCCGCCGTACCTACTGTGGACCAACGAAAATTCGTCTCGGGAGAGAAGTTCTGGGTGACGGGGATCGAAGCACACGACGACGGAATCGTTTTCGATCTGTTCAGCGATCCTTATTCCGACGTGCGCTACTACTCGACGCTCAAATTCCCGTACTCGAAAGGCTCGGTTCCGTCGGCGGACACGATGATGAGTACAGTTGCCGAAGTTCTGAAGGTTGCGCCGTCGGACGATTCCGCAAGTTCGGGCGATGACAAGAAACAGGCAGCCGCGTCCGCGCCCGCTTCGGGGACACAAGCCACGGCCGCCCCAGCGCCGGGTCCGATGGCGCCGATCGCGCCCCCGCCGCCGCCGCCGGATGCGCCGCCGGCAGCCCCCAAGACCATTGAAAAGGGACAGACGAAGGAGGTGGTGGTGGCGATATTCGGACAACCTTCCAAGGTGGTCAAGCTAGGCACGAAGGAGATCGATGTCTACCCTGACATGAAAGTTACGTTTGTCAATAACAAGGTCACAGACGTGCAATAGCCTCTCGGCAAATTTGATTCTGCAGAAGTCGCGGAAGGAACGAGAACAGGAGATCGCAGTGTACAGCTCATTGGTTCGCGCGGTTAAGTGTTTCAGTTATCTGGCCATGGTCTTTGTAATTCTGGGATCGGTATGCCTGACGGCAGGCGCCGACAATACTAAGAAGGCTGCTTCGGCCCCGGCCAAGCCTGCGGCGGCGCCGGCGAAACCTGGAGGCGGCGCGGCTGCCGGCCATCCAGCAGGCGCCGGAGGCGCGAGCGCTTCCCATGGGCCTACTACCAGCGGCGCGTCGCATGGTCCGACTACCGGCGGAGCGAGCCACGGTCCAACCACCAGCAATCCTGGAGGCGGCAAAACGACCACGACCACGGGATCGCATAGTCCGACTACCAGCAACTCTGGGGGAAAGACGACGACGACTACATCCCGCAATCCGACCACCAGCAATATTGGCAGGACGCCCACGCCTTCGCAGAAGTCGGGCACGACTTTGGCTGCGTCGAAAGGTACGCCCACTCCTAAGGGGGCCGTAACGCGCACCACCGCGAGCGGCAGCTCACTCAGCACGCGCTCCAACGGTAAAGTCAGTGACGTGCACGTTGCCAATAAGAACATGGATATTCATAACAACCTCAACGGAAGCCGCAGCGTCTCTGTAAAACGGGCCGACGGTTCCCGCGTGGTCGCCACGCGTGGCGGGCACGGCTATGTCGAGCGCGGATATAGCTACCGCGGACATGAGTACGGCCGTCGCAGTTACTACTATGGCGGACGTTACTACAATGGTTATTACCGCGGATACTATTACGGTGGCTATTACATGAACGCGTACGCCCCAGCTTTTTACTATGGACCCGCTTTCTATGGATGGGCGTATAACCCATGGGCGGCGCCGATCGTTTATTCGTGGGGATGGGCAGGGAATCCCTGGTATGGATACTACGGCGGTTACTTTGCTCCGTATCCGGTATACCCGAGCGCCGCATATTGGTTGACCGACTATCTGGTTTCGCAATCGCTGGCGGCAGCGTATCAAGAGCAACAAGCAGACGCTCAAGCGGCTGCCAGGGTCCCGCCTGGAGGATCGCCGGTCCTCGATCAGCAAACCAAGGACATGATCTCAGAAGAGGTAAAGCGGCAGATCGCGCTGGAAAATTCGGAAGCCCAGGCGACTGTGCAAAACCAGGATGTCGATCCTGCCTCCAGCGGGATTGCCCGAATGCTGAGCGACAACCAGACGCACGTCTTCATAGCGGGAAGTAGTCTGGATGTGGTGCAGGCCGCTAACCAGGCAGAGTGCGGGATCAGCCAGGGAGATGTGCTGGAAGTGACCGCAGCGCCTCCAGCCAACGCCACCGCCGCGACGGCCACTGTGCTGTGCAGCAAGGGAGGAAATGAGTGCGGCAAGAACGCCCAGGTACAGGTGGCCTTCACCGATTTGCAGGAAATGCAAAACCACATGCGCGAGACCATCGACCAGGGTCTGGGCGATCTGCAATCGAAACAGGGACAAGGTGGACTGCCTGCCGCGCCGCCGTCGGCCAAAACGCCGCCGGTACAACCGCCTTACGTAGCGGCCGCTCCGGCCCCGGAGCAGGACGTATCCGGCACCCTCAAGCAAGAGTCGCAGCAAGCCGACCAGGCTGAGCAGGAGGTAGCCAAGGAAGTTCCTCCGCCGAATCCCGCCATGGGAGGCGCTGCTACGGCCGCTCCATCGTCGGGGCCGGTGACGGTGTCACAGGGACAGACGGTCGATCAAGTGACTACGGCTTTGGGACAGCCCAAGAGCGTTGTCAATCTGGGGACGAAGAAGATCTACGTGTACCAAGATATGAAGGTCACTTTCAAGAACGGTACCGTGAGTGACGTGCAGTAAGACAGAAGCCTCGTGATCGGATTGGTCCACCCCGCCCGGCGACCGCCAACCAGCGATTGCCGGCGTGGCATTTGCGCTTAGAGCAGCGCCCTGCCCTTCCCACCTTGCCGCGGACACCGAAGCCTCTCTTCCAGTCCTAATCTTGTCTACGCCACGAACCGCTCGCACTGAGTGTTCCGAGTGCCGCAGCCATTCAGGTGACAGACTAACTCCCGCCGAATTACTCTTCCGTACATGGCAAAGACAGTTCCCATTGGCACGCGCGCTGAAGTGGAAAGGCGCGTCGAGTTTAAGCATACGTTGAGCGCGTGGAAACCCGAACTTCCCCCCGTGCTCTCTACCCCGCACATGATTGGCTGGATGGAGGCCGCCGGTTTCGAGGCGCTACTGCCGTTCTGCGAGGGCGACGAGGTCAGCGTGGGCACGGCGATCAACATTGTTCACGGCGCGCCCACCGGCGTCGGAGTAGCGGTGAAGTGTGCAGCGGTGCTGGAGTCGATGAATGGCCGCTTTCTTACCTTCCGCGTGAGCGCGCACAATGGCGGAGAAGTTATTGGACATGGAACCATCGGCCGCGCGATCGTCAGCAAAGCGAAATTCGAAGAGAAACATCGGAAGGCGCACGGTATGTGATGGGACGCACTAATTCATAATGAAATCGCGATGGAAACCACCCGTATCGCCGAACTGCTGCAGCCTTATACCGCCGAAGCAGAGTTGCCGGCTCTCCTGCTGCAACAACTGCAGCGTTATCTTGATTTGCTGTTGCGCTGGAACGCGCGCATAAACTTGACCGCGGTACGCGATCCCGAACAGGTGGTGACGCGTCACTTTGGCGAATCGCTATTTGCGGCACGAGTGCTCACGGCCGAAGTTTCGGCGCGTTCCGCAAACCTTGCCGACGTTGGCTCCGGCGCAGGCTTTCCCGGAATTCCCGTCAAGCTCTTCGCGCCCGAGATTGGGCTCACGCTGATCGAGTCGCATAGCAAGAAAGCTACGTTTCTGCGGGAAGTCGGGCGAGCGTTACATCTCGAGGGCGCGCAGGTTTTTGGCGGACGCGCGGAGGAGTGGGGGAAAACCGCGGACGTCGTCACGCTGCGTGCGGTGGAGAAATTCGAGCGCGCGTTGCCGGTAGCGGCGAAGTTGGTCGCGCCCGGCGGAAGGCTGTGCCTGCTGATTGGATCCGGCCAGGTGAACGCGGCTCAGGATCTCATCGGCGAGTCGTGGACGTGGGCAAAGCCGGTGACCGTGCCGAAGGCCGCGGGGCGCGTGGTGGTGATTGCGGAGCGCGCTTAGGAAGCCTTCAACGCGAAACAAGTCTTCAGCTAACCGCCGGTTTGGCCACGCGCTCAGCCATGGCCCACTTCAGCTCGTCGATGCCTTCGCCGGTAACGGCGGAGATGGGAAACAGCTCCAGCTTCTTGCGCTTGCAATAGCGCTTCAGCTTGGCGAGCTTGTCTTTGTTCACGGCGTCCATCTTTGATGCGACAACCATCGTCGGCTTAGAAGCCAGGCCGCTGCCAAAGTTTGCCAGCTCGCGAGTGATGACTTCGTAATCCTGAACCGGGTCGGGACGCCCGCTTGAATCGGACACATCCACCAGATGAGCCAGGACGCGGGTGCGTTCGATGTGCCGCAAGAACTGCGTGCCCAGCCCGGCGCCTTCGCTGGCACCCTCGATGAGTCCGGGAATGTCGGCGACCACGAAGCTGCTGTCGTCGGGCGGATTGCCCGCGACCACGACGCCGAGATTGGGCTGCAACGTGGTGAAGGGATAGTCGGCGATTTTGGGACGCGCCGCCGAGATGCGCGAGATCAGCGTGCTCTTGCCGGCATTGGGATAGCCAACCAGCCCAACATCGGCCAGCAGCTTGAGTTCCAGGCGAAGCGCGCGCTCCTCGCCGGGATGTCCTTCTTCATGCTCGCGCGGAGCCTGATGCACCGAAGTGGCAAAGCGCGCGTTGCCGCGACCGCCGCGACCGCCGCGCGCTATCACGACACGCTCGTCGGGATGGGAGAAGTCGTGCACCAGCTCGCCGGTGAGCTCGTCATAAACGATGGTGCCGACGGGAACTTTGAGCACGACGTTCTCGCCCTCGCGACCAGTCTTGTTGGAACCTTCGCCGTGACGCCCGCGCTCGGCCCTGTACTCGGGATTGAAGCGGAAATGCACCAGCGTGTTGTGACGCTCGCTGGATTCCATGATGACGTCGCCACCGTGTCCGCCGTCGCCGCCGGAGGGACCGCCGCGGGGCACAAACTTCTCGCGCCGGAAGGCCATGCAACCGTTGCCGCCGCCGCCGGCCTTGACTCGAATTTTGGCTTCGTCAACGAACATGGAAAGGCCGCTCTTCGCTCTTGGCCGTTAGCCTTTAGGGAAACTCTGATTAAGTCCGGCTTCTCGAAGGGGACGGCCTTCAGGCCGTCCGTAAGCACCCTAAAATCACTTCGGCTTCAGCCGCTGAGGGAATTGCTGTGACTTAATCAGAGTCTCCTTAGCTCTTAGCTCTCACAACGCAACATTATCTCGATCTCGGTTTCGATCTTGCAACTAGCTCGGCCATAAGTTTCCATCTGCTGCGAAATTCTTGGCTAGCAAAGTCATGAGCGAAAAGCGGCTCCAACGAAAAAGACCTCGCCGCGACGAGGCCTGATACTCAAAATGCCCTTTTCACCCGCTACACGAACTTCCGTGGCGATTTCTTGCGATACGGCGTCCTGCACAAGTTGCCTAGCTGCCAAACACCGAATGCCAGGCGCTAACTGTTAATTGCCGTTTCTTCCTGCGCGACCACCGACACAAACTTGCCCAGAGTGCCACGGTCCTTGAATTCGACCTTGCCGGTAATCTTGGCGAACAGAGTGTCGTCTTTGCCGCGGCCAACGTTGATCCCGGGTTTGATGCGGGTGCCGCGCTGCCGCACGATGATGGAGCCACCCGGTACGAGCTGGCCTCCGAACGATTTCACGCCCAGCCGCTGCGCGTTGGAGTCGCGGCCGTTCCGGGAGCTGCCTAAACCTTTTTTATGTGCCATTGCAGTGTCCTTGAGTCTGCCGCCGGCTAAAGCCGGCTCGCGATAAATATGAGCGCCGAACGCTGGCCTGAAGGCCAGCTCTACCAGCCACGCCAGCCCTACCGTCTTACGTTTCCTGCAAGTCCGAGTCGGCCACCCGCGCCCGCGACACCTTCCGCCGGATGGCTGCGGGAAGGCCCAGCAACACCGAATCGAAGCGCTTGGCTAACGTGACCAATGCCGGGATCAACTGGTGGAGCAGCATCCCCGGTTAAGCCTTCAGGTCCTGGCCGTCGACATTGATGCCGAGGATCTTCACGGCCGTGTACGGCTGGCGGTGCCCGTTCAGCTTCTTGTATTGCTTCTTGCGCTTGAAGTGGAAGACCAGGATTTTGTCGCCACGGCCATGCTCGACCACCTGTCCGGTGACGAAAGCCTTGGACGACGGCTTGCCCAGTTCGCCTTCGGAGCCGCTGACCGCCAGCACCTCGTCGAACTGCACGTTTTCGCCGCCTGCCTGCGACAGCTTCTCGATCTCAATCACGTCTCCGGGTGCGACGCGATACTGCTTTCCCCCGGCGCGGATCACCGCGTACATGGCAAATCCTCCATCGACCAGCTCGCGCACCCTGCGGCGCGAATGGCTAAACTCTTTGTGCGCTTGCACTTCCCCGAGCGCGGAAGGAAACCTTCGCTAAAGGCGGGGTGCCCCTGACGGGAGCTGGTAGTACAGGCAAACTCTAAAAGTGTAGCGTGTTTGAGGCGGGTAGGTCAAACGGAGGCGAACGAAATGAAGCCTGTTGACCGCCCAATCGCAAACGTCTCAGTTCGACCATTAGGCCGAATTCGAGTATTAACGAGAAGCAAACGCTACCAAAAAGCGTGGCAAGGCTCTCGCGGATCAGATATGCTTTTCGCAGAATGCCAGCGTGCAGCATAAGGGCGCGTAGAGCATCCAATCTGTCATGCCGAATCGAAAATCATCACGCAGCGCAGAGGGTGAGCAAGTGACCTTCAATATCGAAACTGAACGCGAGACGGACGGCCGCTGGATCGCCGAAGTCATCAATATGCCCGGCGTTTTGGCCTATGGCGCGACTAAAGACGCCGCCAATGCCAATGCGTATGCGCTGGCTCTTCGCGTCATAGCGGATGGCGTTGAGACCGGCAAGAACCCTCCCAAGACTATTTAAGGTTGCCACGTCGGCATGAGTCTCTGGCCCAGCACTCGGGCTCGCCAAGTTTACAAGGCACTCGTTAAGAGTCGGATGGCAACCCGTTTCTATGCACGGCTCCCACATCAAACTTCACCACAGGGACTCCAAATACCCAGACTACGTTTGGGCTTTCCACGATAACGAAGAAATTGGACTTCGTATGCTGGCAAGGATCGCCAAGCACACCGGATTGCGCCCCAGCGATCTGTAGACCGCCGGAAAATCGAGACAGCTTCGGCAGGGCTCATCCCTGCTAGCATAGCTTTGTGGCCCCGCTGCTCGATGTCTGCAACCTCCGTATTGAGTTTGCCACGGCACAAGGAACTGTGACTGCCGTCCGCGATGTGAGCTTCCACATTGACGCAGGGGAAGTCCTGGGACTGGTGGGCGAGTCGGGTTCGGGAAAATCCGTCAGCGCGCTGGCCCTGTTGCGATTGCTTCCGCCGCAGGCGCGGATTCGCGGCAGCATCCAGTTTCGCGGCGAAGAGTTGCTGGCGCTGTCGGAACCAGCGATGCGCCACATTCGCGGCGCCGGTATCAGCATGATCTTTCAGGAGCCCATGACGGCGCTGAATCCAGTGATGCGCGTGGGTGACCAGATTGCCGAAGCGGTGCTGGCGCATTCCGGGGCTGAAGCCCCGAGTCATAGGGAAGCGGATGCGGCGCAGCTAAAGCTGCGCCCCTTCAAAGCCGATGGCGGTGTATCGGCGCTGCACAAGCCGCCCTCCTTCGAGCAAGATGCAACCGATGTGGCGCAGCCGATTGGACTGTTAGAACAAGGCGAAAAACAGATCCCTCGCGGGCTGAAGCCCGCTCGTGATGACAAGAATGAAGAGGGTGGCGCGGCGCATGCCGGGGCTAAAGCCCCAGACGAGAGAGAGGCTGGTACGGCGGACCTAAAGGTCCGCCCCTTCGAAGACGGCAAGAGTTCGCCGGCAATCAAGATCACCAAGCAGGACGCCTGGCGGCTGGCTGTCGAATCGCTCCGCACCGTCTCCATCGCCGACGCCGATCGGCGCGCGCGCGATTATCCTCACCAGCTTTCCGGCGGCCAGCGCCAGCGGGTGATGATTGCCATGGCGGTGGTCAATCGGCCGTCATTGCTCATTGCCGACGAGCCCACCACCGCGCTCGATGTCACTATCCAGGCGCAGGTGCTTGACCTACTTGCCGAGCTGCGCGAAAAATTCTCCCTGGCCATGCTGTTCATCTCGCACGATCTCGCCGTGGTCTCGCTGGTGTCGCGCCGCATCGGCGTGATGTATGCCGGCAACCTGGTGGAGATGGGTTCGGCGAGCGACGTTTTCCATCATCCGGCGCATCCCTACACGCGCGGCCTGCTAAACTCGGTGCCAACGCTGCGCACCGATCGCGGCCGGCCGCTGCAGACCATCGAAGGGACCGTGCCTTCGATCGTTGCGTTGCCGCCGGGCTGCGCCTTCGAGCCGCGCTGCGCGTCGCGCATTGCCAGCTGTGCGGCCGCGCTGCCGCCGCTGATTGAAGTAGCGCCCGGTCATCTGGCGCGCTGTCCCGTGGTCGCGACGGAGGTCCACTGATTCATGCGTCTGCTGCTGCTGAGCGACATTCATGCCAATCTGGAAGCGCTGGAGGCCTGCCTGGCTGCGGCTCCCGCTTATGATCGCGTGGTGAATCTCGGTGACGTCGTGGGTTATAACGCGTCGCCGAACGAAGTTTGCGAACGCGTGCGCGCCATGGGATATCCGGTGGTGCGGGGCAATCACGATCGGGCCTGCTCCGGGCTATCGAGTTTGGCGGAGTTCAACCTGGTGGCAGCCATGTCGGCCCGATGGACCCAGACCATGCTGTCAACCGATCATCTTGACTGGCTGCGCAATCTGCCCCAGGGGCCGCTGCGTCCGGAGGAATTCCCTGGCTTGGAGTTCGTACATGGCTCGCCGCGCGACGAAGACGAGTACGTGCTGAACAACACCACCGCCGGGGTTGACTTTCATCTCCCCGGTCACGCGGACAAGATTTTCTTTGGCCACACCCACCTGCAGGGCGGATTCGTTTGCCGGAATAATAAGACGCAACCTATCACCCCGCAGTACGCAACCGGAGATCAGGTCGAGCGCTGCGGGATCATCCTGGCCGCCGGCGAACGATATCTCATCAATCCGGGATCGGTGGGACAGCCGCGCGACAATGACTGGCGCGCCGCTTTCGCCTTGTACGAAAACAACGAAGACGGTTCCGCCAGGGTGACCTATTACCGCGTTCCCTACGATGTTCAGCAGGCCCAATCGAAAATCCTGGCCGCTAACCTTCCCGAGCGGCTGGCCACGCGGCTCAAGCTGGGCCGGTAGCGGGGCGTCCGAGGAGAATCGTAGGCCGCGCTGCCGGTGCCCCTCGATAGACCAAAAACCTTCATCCGAAAGGTTACGCGGTCTCCAGTCGCGTGTTTTGTGCGTGCTAGAATCAAGCAGGCTTCCCCGGGGTCTGATGAATTCTGAGCTACAAAATCTTATTGACTTGCAACAGGTGGACGCGCGAATAGCCGCGGTCCGCGCCGAAGTTGCCGCTTTGCCCAAAGAAGTCGCGCGGATCGAAGCCAAGCTTGCCGGCTCCAAAGCCGCGGTGGAAGCGGCGAACGCGGCGATGAAGGCCGATGAGAGCGCACGCCGCAAGCATGAATCCGACATCAAGGACCAGCAGGAGAAGATCAGCAAGTATCGCGATCAGTCGCTGAAAGTCAAAACTAATCAGGAATACAAGGCGCTGATGAGCGAGCTAGAACACGCCGAAGCCGAAATCCGCAAGCTGGAAGACAAGATCCTGGAGATCATGGTCGCAGCCGACACGCGCAAAGATGGCCTGAAGCAGGCTGAGGCGGCGCTTAAGGCCGACACCACCGCCAACGAGAAAGAGAAAGAGCACGCCCGCCAGCAAACCGCCGAAGACGAGCAGCAGCTCGACGAGCTCAATGCTCAACGCAAGCAGCTACGCTCGGGTGTCGGCGAAGAGACCGTGACCCACTATGACCGCGTGCTGAAACTACGTGGCTCGGTCATGGCTCCGGTGTATGAAGACGAGAGCTGCTCGGTCTGCCGCGTCCGGCTCCGTCCCCAGGTGTTTCAAGACGTGATGAGCAACCAGCAGATCGTCACCTGCTTCTATTGCAATCGCATCCTGTACTTCGTTCCTCCACCACCCAAGCCGGAAGAAGAAGCGGAGGCGGCCAAAGTTCCCGCCGCCGACTCGCCGAAAGAAGAGCCAGTGCAGGCGGACGAAGCGGCGGGGTAGGAGATCGGTAGTCCAGGACCAGGCCTCGGTCTCTTTCGCGAAAGGTGTCTGACTTTCGGAAGCGGACTTGACCGTCCGCTCTACCCGAACACACGCTCCCACCGTCTCTGCTTTGTGCCTCCACGCCTCCGGGGTAGATAAAATGGGTAGGTGCCTTCGCAGCGCATGGAGTTCCTCCCTGATCGCGACTCCGAGTTGTTCGCCGCTGCTCCGGCGAGCGCGGCGGTGTTCGTGCTGCGTGGCGACGAAGCCAGCGAGCCGTACGTCGGCAAGAGCTCGAACTTGCGCCGCCGACTACAGCGCTTGCTCGGTCCTAGCGTGGGGCAATCCCGCAAGCTGAACCTCCGCGATCGCGTGCGTTGGGTGGAGTGGAACTCGACTGGCTCCGATTTCGAAGCGGGATTCCTGCTGTACCAGATGCTTCGCCGCGAGTTCCCCAAGACCTACGACAAGCGCCTGCGGCTGCGTTTTGCGCCGCTGGTGAAGCTCATCCTCGACAATCCGTATCCGCGTGCGACGATCACGGTCCGTATCAGCGGTGCGAAAAGCAAGGCGCAGTATTTTGGGCCGTTCGTCACCCGGGTCGCCGCCGAGAAGTTCGCCAACGATTCGCTGGATCTCTTCAAGATGCGGCGCTGCGTTGACGAACTTCACCCCGACCCCGCGTTTCCGGGCTGTATTTATTCCGAGATGAAAATGTGCCTGGCGCCATGCTTCAAGGGCTGCAGCGATGAGGAATACGAGGCGGAGGTTGGCCGCGTGCAACAGTATTTGGAGAGCGGCGGCCAGTCGCTGGTGCGTGAGATCGAGCGGCGGCGAGACGAGGCATCCACCAATCTCGACTTTGAAGGCGCTGCGGCCCTTCATGCACGCCTGGAAAAAGTGAAAGCCGCGGGCGCGCAATTGCCGGAGATCGTGCGCCGCCTCGATGAGCTAAACGGCCTGATGGTGCAGCCCTCGGCGGAGCGCGAGTGTGTTGCGATGTTTAAGATTGTCGGAGGACGCATCTGCGATCCGGTTACGCTCAACGTCGGCCAGCAAGCTGAAGCGTCACATCTGGCGACGCGGCCGCAATCGATGGAGGCGCGCATTACCCACGCGCTGGCGACGGTTGGTCCCCCCCAGCTGCGCAGCGCTCTGGAGCGAATGGAACACCTCGCGTTGCTCAAGCGCTGGTACTACCGCACCGCTAAAGCGGGAGAGATATTCCTGACCGAGAGCAGCGGCGAGTTGCCCATGCGCCGCGTCGTCCGCGGAGTGTCGCGCGTCTTTCGTGGCGAGAAGCCTTCGGGCGACCTCAGCGAAACCGCGGGCGATTACTGGAAGTTTCGCGCTCGCGAAGCTGGGATCACAGAAAACTGATGCAAGGGATAATTACAATCGCGCCATGAAATCGAAACCTGATTCCTGGAATTCCGAACTCTACCAGTCCAGCCATTCGTTCGTGTGGCAATACGGACGCGACCTGCTGGTGTTGCTGAATGCCAAGCCGGGCGAGCGCATTCTCGATGTGGGTTGCGGGACCGGCCAGCTCACCGCCGAGATCGCGCAATTCGGCGCCGAGGTGGTTGGCGTCGACTCTTCGCCCGAGATGATTCAAACCGCGCAGGGCAATTTCCCGCAGGTGGTTTTCGAAGTGGCTGATGCAGCCGCCATGCCCTACTCCCGTGAGTTCGATTTGGTGATCTCGAATGCCGCGCTGCATTGGGTGCGGGACCAACGAGGCGCGATTGCTTCGATTGCGCGCGCCCTGAAGCCCGGCGGACGCCTCGTCTTGGAGATGGGCGGTCGCGGAAATCTCCGCCACTTGCTTGAGGCGGTGTATCAGGCGTTGCGCGCGTTGGGCATTGCGAACCCCGAACAGTTGTCGCCGTGGTCCTTTCCCTCCATCGGCGAATATGCGCCCCTGCTGGAATCGCAGGGACTTGAAGTGGATTTTGCGGTGCTGTTCGATCGAGCGACCATTTTGGAAGGCGGCGAGCGTGGGCTGAAATTATGGCTCGAGATGTTCGGCAGGTTCGCCGTCGAGGCGATTGCGCCCGAGCAGCGCAAGGAGTTCTTTAGCCTGGCGGACAAGTTTGCCGCGCCCGCGCTGTTTCACAATGGGGTGTGGACCATCGACTACAAGCGGCTGCGACTGGTCGCGGTGAAACTGTGAGTCTGGCCGCCCGGGCTTCGGGGCGGCCCACGGCCGCGATGCTGCGCGAGGCGCCGATTCTTGCGCGCGAGTTCTTCAATCGCGATCCGGTAACCGTGGGACGCGAGTTATTGGGTAAGCTGCTGATCCGGCGTGAAGGACGCAAATTACTGGCCGGCCGCATCGTCGAAGATGAAGCCTACCTTGGCCGGCAAGATCCCGCGGCCCACGCATTCGCCGGCATGACGGCTCGCAACTTCGTGCTGTTCGGCCCGCCGGGTCATGCGTACGTGTATTTCATCTATGGCAACCACTATTGCCTGAATGTCTCGTGCATGCCTGAGGGTCAAGGCGAAGGTGTGCTCTTCCGCGCCATGGAACCGGTGTTTGGGACGGATGCCATGGTTCGCGCGCGTGGTATCCACCTACCGCCGTCGCCTCGTCCTACGCAATTACGCCTTATCTCCAGCGGTCCCGGACGCATGTCGGAAGCGCTCGGCATCACTCGTCTGCGAGATAATAACAAAGACCTGACGTCGCGTGATTCCGATTTGTGGTTTGCGGATGACGGCTCTCGTCCCGATCGCATCGCCGCCACCGCGCGCATCGGCATCACCAAGGCGGTCGACCAACCCTTGCGATTCGTGATCCTAGGCAATCCCTACGTCTCGGCGAAGCGCGTGCAATGATCCGCCGGGGTCAAAAGAGACAAGCATCTCGCCCATGAACTTGCGAATCCTAGATCGGATCGTGCCAGCCGCCGATGTCGGCCGCCAGTTCGCGGGAGTCTGGCGGACCCCACGTTCCCGGATCGTACGCCTCCGTCGGACAGCAATCACCCAGGATTGGATCGACGATACTCCAGGCTGCTTCCACGGCATCTTGCCGCACGAAGAGCAACTGATCGCCCTTCATTGCGTCGGTGAGCAGACGCTCATAGGCGTCCATCTCATCGTCGGCGGTGTACTTGACCGCCGAAAGTTCTACCGGCATGGGGACCATGAGTGGTCCGGGACGCTTCACGCGGGCACCCAGGCTCAACTCAATGTCCGGCCCCAGTCGGAAGCGGAAATAGTTCCGTCCATCCCCACCCATCTTGCTCAACGGAGGCTTGCGCAGCTTCACATAAACCTCGGTCGCCGTGACCGGCAAGCGCTTGCCCGCGCGGATCAGGAACGGAACGCCGGCCCATCGCCAGGAGTCGATCTCCAGCCGCAGCGCAGCAAAGGTCTCGACGTCCGAATGAGGTGACACTCCCGCCTCCTTGCGGTAACCCTCGAACTGCCCTCGGACGATATTCGCCGGGCTCAGTGGCGGAATGGTACGAAAAATCTTCACTTGCTCATCTCGCACCGAATCCACGTACATGGTTGTGGGCGGCTCCATCGCCAAGAATGCTACAACCTGCAACATGTGGTTCTGCACCACATCCCGAATGGCACCCGCTTCTTCGTAAAACTTGCCGCGGCCCTCGACCCCGAAAGACTCTGCCATCGTGATCTGCACGCTATGTACGTAATTGCGGTTCCAGATGGGTTCCAGAAAGCTGTTGGCGAAGCGGAAGATCAGAAGGTTTTCCACCGCCTCCTTGCCCAGATAATGATCGATACGAAAAATGTTTTCCTCGGGAAAAGCCTGGTGCAGCGTGTCATTCAGTTTGCGCGCCGATACCAGGTCGCGCCCAAAAGGCTTCTCCAGGATGACGCGGGCATTTTTCGCGCAACTGGACTTCGCCAGTCCCTGCACCACCACGGGAAACATGCTGGGAGGAATGGCCAGATAGTGCGTGGGACCTTGCGCATCACCCAGCAAGGCGCGGAGCGCCGCATAGGTTTTGTCGTCTTTGTAATCGCCATCCAGGTAGCTGAGCAACTCGCAAAGCCTGGTGAACGCCCCGTCGTCCACTCCTCCACCGAACTTGGTTATGCTGTCGCGCGCGCGCTCGCGCAACTGCTCAATGGTCCAGCCTGACTTGGCCACGCCGATGACCGGCACATTTAGCGTGCCATGCTTCACCATGCTCTGCAGGGCGGGAAAGATCTTCTTGTGGGCCAGGTCGCCGGTTGCACCAAAAAAAACGAATGCGTCTGAATGCTGTAGCATGAACCCCTCTTCGCGCGGATAGCCAGATCAGGATGAAGCGAGATATTACAAGGTTACAGCCGCAAGCGATAGTAGCAGGCGTTTGCGGGCAGTGAATAACTTGTGAATATGAACTTGCGTGCCCATCAAGGTTGTTTCTTGAGCGGGTCAGCTCAAGACAACATCTGTCCGGAATAAGCCGATCAGCGTCTGCCCCTCCTGTAACATGGAAGCCAAGCCGATGAGCTCTCCCCGCCCCATAGAAAACTCCAGTGAGCGCGTTCTTGAGTTCGATCAACTGCGCCAACTGCTCGCGATTTACACCAGTTCGCCGCTCGGACATGAGCGGGTGATGCAGCTCACCCCCTCGCGTGACCCCCAGTGGATCGAGCGCCAGCAGCAGCTTACGGAAGAATTGCGGGGATATCTCCGCACCGGTGGGCACTTTGATTTTCATGGGCTGCTCGACCCCACCGCTCTGGTGAACAAATCGCGGATCAGCGGCGCCGCACTGGAGATCACCGAGATCCGCGATCTTTTGCTGGTCGCCGATCGTGCCGCCGAATGGCGCGAGATTGCCCTGCATCCGGCGGTCGCCCTCGAGGACAAGTGGGAGACAGTGCGCGAGCTTTCGCAGAACCTCGCTGATTTCACGTTACTGTTACGCCATTTTCGCCACAAGATTTTGCCCGACGGCACGCTGGACGACCGCGCCTCACCCGAGCTGGCGCACATCCGTCGCGACATTGAAAAACAGAAACGCTCCATCCAGGAATCGCTGCGCTCCTATCTGCGGCGGCTTTCCGAAGGCGGCGCCGTTCAGGAGGAACTGGTCACCATTCGTGGCGAGCGCTTCGTGATCCCGGTCAAGATCGAGCAGCGACGGCGGGTGCAGGGTGTGGCCCACGGAGCCTCGTCCAGCGGACAGACGGTCTTCATCGAGCCGCTAGAGACCATCGAACAGAACAACGACCTGGTACGGTTGCTGGAAGACGAGCAAGCCGAAATCCATCGCATTCTCCTCGACATGACCGCTCGGCTGGGTGAGCATGCCGACGCGCTGGTCCATGCCGTGGACGTGCTGGCGGAATTGGAAGTGCAGTTTGCCAAGGCGCGATTTGCCCAGGAGTACGACTGCGTCGCGGCGAAGCTAGTGGCCGAAGGGACAGCAATAGCCGAACCTGGGGCGTCACCACCGGGCGTATCGGCGATCACCGAATCACCGGTCAATGGTCCATCGGACACGGCCCCATGTGATGCGCTGGTATTGCGAAATGCCCGCCATCCGCTGCTCGAACGCACGCTGAAAGCCCGCGGTGTCCAGGTGGTTCCACTCACAGTCGAGCTCGACAGCCGGCATCGTCAGATCATTATCAGTGGACCAAACACCGGCGGCAAGACGGTAGGGCTGAAGACCATGGGCCTGCTGGCATTGATGGCACAGGCGGGAATCCCCGTACCGGCCGAGCGCGCCCAGTTGCCGATCTTCGACGCGATCTTTGCCGACATCGGCGATTACCAGTCGATCGAGCAGAACCTGTCGACCTTTTCCGCGCACGTCACCAACATCGATTTCATCTCCCATCACACCACAAGGCATTCGTTGGTGTTACTCGACGAGCTGGGTTCGGCCACCGATCCGGAAGAGGGGGCTGCGCTGGCAGTTGCTATCGCGGAGTACTTCCGCCGTGCCGGTTGCATCAGCATCGTTTCGACACACCATACGGCCTTGAAAGTCTATGCGGCGAACACGCCGGGCGTGCTCAACGCCGCCGTCGGATTCGACGAGAACACGTTTGCGCCGACGTTCGAGCTTCGCATTGGCGTGCCCGGAGCGTCGGCGGGCATCAATATCGCGCAGAAGCTCGGACTGAATCCCGAAATTGTCGGCGAGGCCCGCCAGCGCATGACCTCGCAGGCGCAAGACGTCGCGCGTTTCCTGGACCGGTTGCACAATGAACTGCGTCGGCTCGACTCCGAGCGCACCCAACTCCGGACGCGGGAGCAGGAAATAGCCCAGGAGCGCGATCGCCTCAATCTCGAAGGCCGAAAAGAGCAGCGCGAGAAAATTCGTGAGCTGGAAAAGAAGCTGGAGAGCGTGCTACGCGACTTTGAGTATCGCATCCGCGAAACCGTGAATGCTGTGCAGGACCGCGCGCAGGCGCTCAAGCTGACCAAGGACGCCGACCGCCGCATCGCCAAAATGCGCCGCGAATTTCGCGAGCAGTTCGACTCTACCGTAGTGGCGCACAGCACCGGAGCCGACACCGGAGACCCTCATGCCCAGCAGCATGTGGTGAAGCAGGTGTCCGTGGGCGACACCGTGCGCCTCAAGTCGCTGGGCCGCGACGGGCGCGTGCTTCGCTCCTTCGACGACGATACTTTTGAAGTCGCAGTCGGTCCCATGAAGATGAAGGTAGCGCGCGACGACTTCGCCAGCGTGGTGGCGCACGCTGGCAGCAATCCTGTCGAAGCGGCTCGTTCGCGGGGTATTAATGTTTCGCTGGCTCACGAAGACGAAAGCGTGGCCACGGAAATCAACGTCATCGGCCAAACTGTGGATGAGGCTACGCGCGCGGTGGAGAAGTTTGTGGATCGCGCGTTTCTAGCGGGCGCGGTCCGTCTGCGCGTGGTGCATGGCAGCGGGATGGGTATTCTGCGCAAAGCGCTGCGGCAATACCTGCAAAGCCATCCCCACGTGGCCAACGTCAGCGAGCCTCCGCAGAACGAAGGCGGGGGGGGAGCAACCGTGGTGGATCTGAGGACGTGAGAATCGCTCTTCGCCTTGCGCTTTTCGCTATTCGCAGAGGTGGTGACCGTTGCTCCGTCGAGGGACCAAGCCTCCGAGGCGAACTGCCGGTCGGGATTCCGCGAGGATTGCCACGCGAGTAGCGAACAGCGGCTTTCCGCCGGCTTTGTTGCACTTCGCCGTGCGCCTCTCTAGACTTGACAGCAGTGAGTAAGTTTGGACAGACCGTAAAGGGCTACGTATGGTGGACCTATCCGCGGGGCAGCGTCCATTACGACGTAATGGTCACCGTTATTCTCGCCTTCATCTTCCTGACGCCGCTCTGGATCAACTTTCGGGACAAACCACAGGAGCGCCCGCCGCATCAAACCGAAGTCATCGTGCAACAAGAAGGCGATGGGTTTGTCTACAAGGTTGACGCGTCGGCCGTCAGAACCGGGAACGACGCCGAAATTCGGGAATCGCTGCTGCGCATCATCGAACCGGTGGCCGGCGAAATTACGGTTGATCGCTATGAACCGGTGCGCGACAGCAAACACAACCTGGTCGCCTACAAAGTTTGGGGACATCGCTAAGCCAGAACAAATTGCGACGCGAATCGGCTTCAAGAAAACCATGAGAAACGCAATCATTGCCGTAGTGGGATGGGTCGTTTTGTGCGGCGTCGCGGTCTCTCACGCCCAGGACCTGCAGTCGGTGCTCGCTTCCATGGACCGGGCAGCCGCCAGCTTCCGCTCGGCACAGTGCGATTTCGTCTCCGACCAGTATCAGAAAGTGGTCGACGATCACGATCTGCAGAAGGGCACGATGTATTTCCGCCGCCAGGGTACCGATGTCGAGATGGCCGCCGACTTCGCCTCTCCCGACAAGCGGTACGTCTTGTTTACCGGCAACCTGCTCAGTGTCTATCAACCATCCATCGACCAGGTTACTGAATACAATCCGGGCAAGAATAAGTCGGACTTTGAGAGCTTTTTGGTGTTGGGTTTTGGCGGGAGTGGCCGCGATCTTTCCAAATCGTTTGACGTCAAGTACTCGGGCACTGAGCAAGTGCAAGGCGTGAACGCCGCCAAACTGGAACTGACACCCAAGTCGCAGCGGGTGCGAAACATGTTTTCCACCATTACCCTGTGGATCGATGCGGCGCGCGGCGTTAGCGTACAGCAGCGTTACGACGAGCCGTCGGGTGACTACAAACTTACGAAGTTCAGCAACATTGAAATCAACCGCAAGATTTCCAGCGACGTTTTCAAGTTGAAGACCACGGGACACACCAAAGTGGTCAAGCCCAACGGATGAAACCCGACGGACGGGCTTACGTCCCGGGCTAACTTCATAGCCGCCNNCGCCGCTGCGCGGCTGGTTTGATCTATTAATGGGGCTTTGTTCCACCTCAGAACTTCTTTCCCGGTTGCGACAGAGTCTCTAAAGGTCCGCGCTTCTCACACAGAGTTCTCATTCTTGAAACAAGCCCCGGCTACTTGGACGTCGGGTTCGCGGACGGTTTGGAATTGTCCATGTGCTGCAGGTTCTGGGGATTTTGCTCCTGTGAGTTGTCCTTCATCTGTCCCGAGTTCTTGAGGAAAACCACTGTCTTCCAGATGTCATCGTCGGTCAGCACGCCTTCCCATCCGGGCATTGCGCTAAAGCGGATGCCATACTTGATGACGTAAAAGAGATTGCCGTCGGGATCGTCAGGAATGCGGCTCATCAGCTGCGGTACCGGGGGATAAAACTTGCTGCGCATGGGCGATACCGGTTGTTTCAGGCTGCCATGGCAGAAGGCGCAGTTCTTGTCATACGTCATGGAGCCGTCCATGACGTTGTCCCTCGTCGGCTGGAAGGGATTTGCCTGCTTGGGAGCGTGGCCGTCAACCCAGGCGTCAACCGACTGGTTGGCGGTGCGGCGTTCGACGGTGCTGGGAGTGTTGCCCACCGCGCGGGTATCGAAGTGCCCTGTCGTGGTGTAAAAATAAGCTCCGCCAAAAACCACTAGCAGCGTGAGAATCACTCCCAGAACGAATCCGCGCATTTCACTCCTCTCAAAGCCTAAATGGATTGCAGGGCCGGAGAATTCATCATCCTACTACGAGCGTCGGCTCAATCAGTAGTGTTTCAACCTGCGAGCTTCGCGGACCACGTCTTCCACCTTGGGCAGAAAAGCTTCCTCCAGCGGCGGCGAGAATGGCACCGGGCTGTCCGCTGAGGCGATACGCGTGATCGGAGCGTCCAACGAGTCGAAGCACTCTTCGTTGATGATGGCCGCTACCTCGCCGGCAATGCCGCCGGTTTTGGTGTCTTCATGCAGCACGATCACCCGACTCGTCTTTACCACGGTTTCGCGGATGGCATCGCGGTCGAGTGGCAGCACGGTCCGTAAGTCGATCACCTCCAGCTCGAGGCCTTCCTTCGCCAGAATGTCGGCCGCCTCCAGCGCGACATAGACCATCGCCGCATAGGTGATAACGCTTACGTCGGCCCCTTCGCGCACCACCCGCGCCTTGCCAATTGGCACCGTGTAGTCTTCAGTGGGCAGCTCTTCCTTGATGCGGCGGTAAAGAAATTTGTGTTCGAAGAACAGCACGGGATTGTTGTCGCGAATCGCCGACTTGATCAGTCCCTTAGCGTCGTAAGCGCTGGCCGGGCAGATCACCTTCAGGCCGGGAGTATGAGCAAAATAGGTCTCGGGATTCTGCGAGTGAAACGGGCCGCCGTGCACGCCGCCGCCGGATGGACCGCGCACTACGACCGGCACCGGCGCGCCCCAGCGATAGTGCGCTTTCGCCAGCATGTTGTTGATCTGGTTGAAGGCGCAACTGATGAAGTCCATGAACTGGAATTCAGCCACCGGTCTCATGCCGGTGAGCGCCGCGCCAAAGCTGGCGTTGATGATGGCCATCTCCGAGATGGGCGTGTCCACCACGCGCTCCGGGCCGAAGCGATCAATCAGCCCGTCAGTGACTTTGAATGCGCCGCCATAAATACCGATGTCTTCGCCAATACAGAAAACCGCGGGATCGCGTTCCATCTCTTCCCATATCCCCTGGCGAATTGCTTCCAGATAAGTGACTGCTGCCATGAATTTCCCACCATCCTCATGGCGATTCTAATGCAACCGGCGCGTCGGTATTTCGTGGCCGGCTCAAAAAGCTTGTGGGCATGCTATCGACGCGCAATTCTAGCGGTGACTTACCGGCCACTATCCACTAGCCACTGACCACTGCCTTTCCGCAATAGGGGCAGCAGACAAAATCACGCTGGATGGCTCGGCCACAGTTGCTACAGCTCGGCGCGAGTGCGTGGCCGCACTTGGGGCAGTAGGCGAAATCCGATCCGACCGGTGAACCGCAGCTGGGACAGGCCACCAGCATCGGTTTGCGTAGCAGAAAGTAAGCAATGAAGCCGATCGGCTTGGGAATCAGGAGCACCAGCAACGTCCACAGTACCGCATTCATGGCACGGCGCTTGGCGTCGCCATAGACGTAGCCGGTCAACAGAATGGTCGCGGCCAGAAGCAGGGCGCCCAGCATTCCCAGCAAGTCCAGCCAGGGTTTTGGCGGCAGCTCGCCATGCGCCCATCGCGGGATAAAAAAGGTGAACAGGATTTCGACCCCAACCAGGCCGACGGCGGCGGCCACGGTCCAGCCGAGAGGGATAATGCTCAGTTCCTGCTGAAGTCTTGACTTGCGCTGGCTCACTGGCGGGCTCCTTCCTGATCTTCGCCCAGCCATGCCATGGTCACCGTACGATCGATGACGGGATGTGACGAGGCCAGTATGGCCACGGCAACGATGACGGCGGGCAGCATCCACGCCACAAAGACTCCCGGCTCAACGATGGATGCGGGCAGGGCCAGTTTTTGCGCCACCCAGCCGCCGAATCTCCACCACAGCCATGCCGACATCGTGGAAGAGAGCGTGCCAATGCAGAAGGAAACGGCGATGAGGATGGACCGCGAGCGCTGCTCGTCCAGTTCAACCGCTCGCGCCCGCAGCCGCGACTGGGTCGCTGCTACCAACGCGGGGCTGGCAGTGACGGCAACTGCTCGCAGCAATTGGCCGGTACTCGCGCAGCCATCCGCGTAGTCCGCGCATTCGGCGCACCGCGCCAGGTGCGACTCCAGCCAGACTGCGTCGGGGGCGGAAACGTCTTCGACCCCGCTGCGGGTGATGAGGTCGATGGCGCGCTCGTGCTCGCGATTGGTCATTGCAAGCCTCCCTTAAGCGCGGGTCGCAAGGCCTGCACGCCGCGATAGATTCTGGTCTTGACTGTGGACACGGGAATGCGAATCAATTGTGCGATCTCCTCAAGCTTCATTTGTTCCTGGAAGCGCAGCACCAGAACTTCACGAAAGATGGGAGCTACCTGAGCCAAGGCTTCGTGAAACTTCTCTTGTTGCTGCTGGGCTGCCGCCAGGTCGAATGGCGACGGCCCCGACGCCGGCGGCTCGAACGGCGTGCCGTCCTCCGGGTCTTTCATTTCATCCAGACTGCTAAGACTGCGTTTGCGAAGGTGGTCAATGGCAACGTTGTGGGCGATGGACATCAGCCAGGTGACGAAGCGGTTGCGGCCGTCATAAAGATGGCCCTTTTCCAGCACCCGCAGCCAGGTTTCCTGGAAGAGGTCTTCGGCGACCGCGCGATTGCCGGTGAGGTGCAGCAGGTAGCGCAGCAGCCGGTGCTGATATTGCGCGATCAGGGCATCGAGCAGGTCAGGATCGCGGCGCCGGAGCCCACGTGCGATTTGGGCCTCTTCGGTTTCCATCGGAGCCAGCAAGCTGAAAGCGGTAGCGACCATACTAACGGGTATACGAGGCGGAGGGGGGAAAAGACTCAGGGACACCGCAGCAGGCGCCAGGGATATCTTGATTCCAGAGGCGCCCTGCGCTCATCCAAAACGGTGAAGTCGCGGTTCGCTTTTCGCCAGACCCTCAAGCGAATGGTGATAGCGAATACTGAGTTGCCGTAAGCTAGGAGCTTTAGGCTAATTGCTAACGGCTAATTGCTA